>JBFFLX010000050.1:0-21708 GCA_041554435.1 Bacteroidales bacterium | reverse complement strand
GAAGGCACAAAGTTCTCAAACCAATTTTTACTAATTATATCTGCTTTCGGTAACCCCAGAAACTCAGCACCACTATCGTTTATTAAGGTAATATTTGCCTTTGTATTTAATGACAATACAATTTCAGCGACTATGTTTAAATAACTTTCAGATCTTTCCTTGCTTTTTACGATTTGTTCTTGTGAGGCAATCAACTCATAATTGATAGATCTTAATAGTTGATCACTTGCTTCTAGTTGCTGGTTTGCTGCACGTAATTGCTGTTCACTGGCTCTTATTTGTTCATTTGAGGCTCTCAATTGTTGCTCATTAGCCTTAAGTTGTTGATTTAAACTTTTGAGTTCTTCTTCTGCAATTCTCTGTTCTGTGATATCCTGAAACGAACCGTGAACGTTTACTACTTTTCCATTTTCTATTTCACATTTACCTAACGATCTGACCCATTTACTATTACCTTTTACTGTGTTTACTTTCCAAACAAAATCATACTCTTTTCCTTTGGTAACAGCTTCTTCAATTGCTTTGCTTGCTTCAAGTCTGAATTCCGGATCAATAAATTCTATTCCTTTGGGTACTTCAGGCGTTTGATCAAAATTGTCATATTCAAGAATTCTAAATATCTCATCCGACCAGGTTTGTTTTAATGTAAGAGGGTTGAATTGCCATCCGCCTATTCTTCCAATTTTTTCAGTTTCATTTAAGAAATCTCTTGTTTTTATTATTGTTTGTTCCAGTTTTTTTCTCTGGGTAATATCCTGAAAAGTTCCATTTAAGCGTATACATTTACCATTCTTAAATAGAGGTGATCCAATAGAGTGAACATTTTTAATATTGCCATTTTTTGTTATTATTTCTAACTCTAAATCATAACCAATGCCTTTTTTTATGGCCTTGTCAACAGCTGTTGTAATAATTGATTTACTTTCTCCATAAAAAAACTCAATAGCTTGTTCTACCGAAGGTAGATAATCAGCTTCAACTTCATGAATTTTTTTTGTTTCATCACTCCAAATAACTTTTCCCGTTTTTAAATCAATCTCCCATCCACCAACTTTTGCCATGCTTCCAGTTTCCGATAGCAATTGGTTAACTGAATTAAGTTCCTTTTCAACCTTTTTGAAATTATTTTCTTTTAACTCCAATTCTTTTACTTTCATTTGAAGTTCTGAAATCTGTTTCAAATATTCCTTTTCTTTGTTCATATATATGATTCTAATTACCTAAACTCCATAACAAGTTTAGGTCTGAGTTATCAATACTGTAGTAAACATCGCCGTTAAATGTGTTGAATTGTACCGTTCGCCTCAATTCACCACCGACATTTTGTTTCGTAATAATAAAATTGTTTTTTAATAATTCTTCCTCCACCGACTTAACAATATCACTACAAAGTCTGTCATCTTTTTTACGTAATACATTGGCTCCACCTACCATACAGCAAATTAAGTTTTCAAATTTTGATGAAGCCTCTGAAAAATGCTCATGTAAAACCTTAATGGCATCTGCAGCATATTTATTGGAGGGGGTATTTTTAGTAGATTTTCCGGGAAGCATTATATGTGCCATGGCACTTAAATGAGTGTCTTTATCAAAAATCGTCAATACTATACACGAACCAATGGCTCCCGAATTGAGTATAATATCTTCTGTTCCAAATGTTAATTCTCCTGTATTAACGTAAACAGTTTTTTTCATAGTGAGTGAGGTAGAATGCGAAAAGTATGAGCGGCCAATACTATCGGCATTCATAGTTTGTAAATATAGATATTTTATTGATTAAAAATATTTTATGGAAATATATTATTGCAATTCATTGATTTGCAGCAATTATAAATAGAATTTTACATTTAACAATTTTCACATTTCAATATATTGTTGGATTTTTCAAGTTGTAAAGTAAGATGATGAATATGATATTTATTATCCAATAATATTTTAATTTCTTTTAGTATATCATCTGTTTTATCACTGTTTACTATCAGATGAGCGGATAGAGCAACTTCTGTTGTACTCATTGCCCAAATATGCAAATCATGAAGATCATCAACATTTTTATGTGCCTTAATGCTTTCTTCAACTGCCTTAATATCAATGTCTTTAGGAACTGCATCAAGTGCTAAACTCAGCGATTCAATAAATAACTTCCATGTACCCCAAATAATAATAATTATGATAATAAAACTCATTAAAGGGTCGATCCAATAATAAGATGTTTTCATAATCAAGAGCCCCGAAATAACTACTCCGGCTGAAACGGCAGCATCGGCGGCCATGTGCAAAAATGCACCCTTGATATTCAAATCATGTTTTTGTCCACGAATAAACATTAGAGCAGTTATTGAGTTTATTACAACTCCAATTCCGGCAACTATCATTATCTGATTTCCTGCCACAGGTTGAGGTGTTTGTAATTTTCCTATGGCATCCCAGGCGATAAATCCCACGGCTACAAATAATAAGAGAGCATTTAATACAGAAATCAATATGGTGGTTTTTTTAAACCCATAGGTATATTTACCGGCAGGTTTTTTTGAGGCCAGCCATATGGCAAACCAGGCAAATATTAAACTCAGCACATCGCTAAGGTTGTGGCCTGCATCTGCGATTAAGGCAGAAGAATTTGCCATTAAACCATAAAAAACTTCAATTATTACAAATGCAATATTTAAAGTTATTCCAACTATAAATGCTTTTGAATGATTAGTTTGGTTCGTATGATGATGATCGTGTGCCATGAAATATGATGAAATTTTTGTTTTATAATTGCTTCTAGTTCATCAGCGAAGGCAAATATAATTATTATTATTCGCCAGCAAATTACTAATACTTAATAAAATCAGGCATTTATTGCATTTCTTGCTTGTAATATATATTTTGCTCTGTCAAGAGGACTAATGCCTCTATACGGAATCGAGGTATCCATATTACATTTTCTGTATGTGGCAAATCTTGTACTTAATTTACCTTTTCCGGAAGTAATAGATGCCAGAGTTATGGAATAATCCATTGATGTTGAAAGAGGAACCAGTCCTCTTAGTTTTAATTTCGAATCTATCATTTCATGTGAAATTATTTCTGCTCCGATTTTTGTGAGACTTGATGCTATCTTGCCCAGATGTTCTTCAGGGGCTTTTATAGTAAACTCTAATATGGGTTCTAATAAATCAGTTCCCATGTTAGCCAAGCCTTTCATAATAGCCATTGGTGTTGCCACAGCGAAATCTCCGGCACGTGAATGTATATTGTGATGTTCTCCATCAACCAAAGTTATTTTTATATCGCAAACTTCCCAACCTTTAATGCCTTGATTTAGTGCCTTGGGAATTGTCCTTTCAATTTCTTTCTGATATCTGGCTTCTATCTTATTTACACCTACTTCCGACTTATATTCAATTCCACTTCCTCTTTCCCCGGGTTCTATTTTAAATAAAACTACTGCCCAGCAAGGTTTTGGCATTGTATATTCCTCATAGGCAGTTCCAGTTTTTGAAGGGGTTTCTTTGTAAATTACAGAGGGTTCCCCAAAGTTTGCCATAATTCCGAAACGACTTATCAAAATGGATTTCAAAATTTCTATATGAATAAGGCCCATAACCTTGATGTGCAATTCACGTTCATCCTGCAACCACAAAAGTTGTAGTGAAGGATCTTCGTCGCTTAGCATTTGAAAAGCATTTACAAGACCCGAATAGTCAGCCTTATCTTCCGGACTAACCTTAATTGTTAGCAGTGGAGTGTTTAAACTAATATCTGTTTTTATTCCCTGTGGATTACCAATTATATCACCTGCTTTAATACCTGAAATGCCGCAAAGTGCTGCTGTATCACCTGCTGTTAGTATTCCTGTATCAAGAAACTTTTGTCCTTGTAACTTCCTGATTTGGCTAATTTTATACGACTCATTACTACCCTTTATATTTATGATGCCGCGATTTTTTAGTGTGCCGCTAAATAATCTAACACTGGCAATTTTTCCAAGATTTTGATCGTGCTCCAGTTTATAAACTACACCCGATGGTTCTGCATTTTCATCGCCTTTGGCTTTAGGAAAGAATTCCGATAAAAATGACATTAATTCCGTAATTCCAATATCAAATTTCGCAGAGCCAAACAGTACAGGAAAAATTTTAGACGTTTCTATCTGATGTTTAAATGAATTATGAATTTCTTCTTCTGAGATATTACCTTCTTCCAAAAACTTCTCAAGCAATACATTATCGTTTTCAATTATTTTTTCTCTTAATACGGATTTATTTAAGTCAAGTTTATTTATACTAATATTGTCGGTTGATTCATTACTAACTGTTTGCATTACAGTAATATCACCAGTCAATTCCAGTTGGATGTCTTTTAAAACAGCATTGATATCAGCCCCTGATCTGTCAATTTTATTTATAAAAATTAAGGTAGGAATATTTAATTTTCCAAGGGCAAGCCAGATATTGTCGGTATGTGCCTGAACTCCTTCAACAGCCGATAAAACCAGTACCGCACAGTCGAGCGCCAACAACGAGCGTTCTACCTCAGAACTGAAATCAAGGTGGCCCGGAGTGTCGATAATGTTAAAGTTTATGTTGTTCCAAACAAAAGAGGCAGTAGATAATCGTATGGAAATTCCTCTGTCTTTTTCAATCTCAAGGCTATCTGATTGTGAGGTGCCTTTGTCGACATTACCCAAGGATCGTATTGCACCACTTTTAAAAAGCATTAATTCGGTAATGGAAGTTTTACCTGCATCAACATGTGCTAGAATCCCTATATTTATAAAGCCTTTGGTTTTCGACATCTAAAAATGTTTAGCGAGCAAATTTAGAAAAACTAATGGGTTTTGAGTTGGGTAGATTGTCAAATAAATATATAATATTTGAAAAATATTGAAGTTCTTATACATCTCTAATACAAATATATAAATACATACAACTATATATTACTTTAAATAATCGGATATATAATTTTCATATTATTGAAGTAATTATCGTTACTTTGCTTTGATGATATCATTATACATATGACACTTAAAAAGCATCATAAATCAAACGGGCTTCATGAGAGGAATAAGCATAAAGGGGAGTATGATTTTGAAGTACTTACTGAATTAATTCCTGAACTTTCAGAATACGTTTTTACAAACAAAAGGGATAAGTTAAGCATTGATTTTTTCAATCCTGTGGCTGTTAAACTTTTAAACCAGGCATTATTAAATCAATATTATAATCTTAAATATTGGGATATTCCTGATTCTTATCTTGTACCTCCTATTCCCGGAAGGGCAAACTACATACATTATATTGCTGATTTATTGCGAGATACAACTTTAAAGACAAGTATAAAACCACCCATTGGCGAACATATAAATGTTCTGGATATTGGTATTGGTGCTAATTGTATTTACCCTATTATTGGCAGAATGGAATATGGGTGGTCGTTTGTGGGAAGCGATACAGATCCAATAGCGGTTGAAAATGCTCAAAAGATTATCAGTTCAAATAAAAAATTACAGAGCGGAATTATTATCAAGCAGCAAACCAATGATAATTCGATATTTGATGGAATTATTGAGAAAGATGAATTATTTGATATAAGTATTTGTAATCCACCTTTTCACGCTTCTGCTAAAGAAGCAGAAGATGCTAATAAAAGGAAAATTTCAAATCTAAAAGGAGATACGAAACCTCATAAGAATTTTGGAGGAAAAAGTAATGAACTTTGGTATAGGGGAGGAGAGAAAGCATTTATTTTAAATATGATAAAGGAAAGCAAGGATTTTGCGAATAATTGTCTGTGGTTCACTACTTTAGTTTCAAAGGATACGAATTTGATTTTCTTTAAAAATATATTAAAATCGCTGCAGGCCGATCACTTTGATATTATTGAAATGCATCATGCCAATAAAAAAACCAGAATACTTTATTGGAGTTTTCTTAAGAAAGAACAGAGAGAGAAGTGGATGAAAATTAAAGCCAATTTATAGCATTATATTCTAAATAATCTTATCTAAAACACTTACTAATTTTTCCACCTCAGTTTTTGTATTATAATGGACCATACTTACCCTTACAACTCCATCTATATCAGATATGTTAAGGTTTTCAATTAATCTTCTGGCATAAAAATCACCCCAGCGAATTCCTATTTTATGAGGATCAACCAGAAGCGGTATTTCACTACTTTTCCTTCCTTCCACCACAAAAGAAACTGTTGGTACTCTTAGGTTTTTATTTGCGGTTTTATCTCCAATAATTTTGATATTTTTTTTGGAGTTAAGGAAGTCCATTAAGGGACTTACAATTTCCTCTTCATGATCAGCAATTAACTCAAACACCTTTTCAAGCCTGTTATTCAGGATAGTATTCTTGTCGCTAAAATGCTCATTATAAAGCATATTAAAATAATCTAGTATTCCGGTGCTGCCGTAAGCCAGTTCGAAATTTACGTTTCCCGGTTGCAATTTATATGGAAGTTCTTCTTTGCCAATAAAATAATGATTAATACCTGCCAGTTCTTCAAGAATAGATTCTTTACCATATAGTAAAGAGTAATGAGGACCATAAACTTTGTAAAGACTAAAAACATAAAAATCCACATCCATATCACCAACGTCAACATGACGATGCGGGGCATAAGCAACGCCATCAACACAAACCATTGCATTTTTACTATGCACAAATTTTGTTATTTCCTTAACGGGATTTATATTTCCAAGAATATTAGACGCATGAGTGAATGCCACAAGTTTAGTATTCTCATTCATCAATTCACCAAGTGAATCTAAATCGAGGGAATAGTTTTCAGTATTAAGATGCCAAAATTTTATCTTTACACCTTTCTCGTGAAGAGAAAGCCATGGGCCAATATTTGCTTCGTGATCAGAATTACTTACAATTATTTCATCACCTGGTTTAAAGTAGTTTGACAAGGCTCTTGATAAATTCTGAAGTAAAGCAGTAGTTGAAGATCCTAAAACTATCTCCCTGGGACTTGAAGCATTAATAGCCTCTGCCCACAATATATTTGCTAAAGCAACTTTTTCAGTTGACATTTGAGATATTTCGTAAGAAGCTCCCAGTTGAACATTTGTATTTAACAGATAATCAGTTATTTTATTTGCAGATTGTTTGGAAACCTGTGTCCCCCCCGCATTATCAAAATACACCCATTCGCTATTTAGAGCAGGGAAATTTTCTCTTACAAAATCAACATTAAGTTTATCGAACATAGCATGCGGTTTTTTTTATTTATAGATGATTCATCATTGCAGACAAGAATATTGTGATTATACCAAAAAGAAAAGATAATGCACCTAAAGTTTTTTGTCTGTTTTTTAAGGCAACTAACTGTGGTGATGGTCCTTGTGATGCAATCTTACCAACTTTAGGAATAAGAAATTCGAAGTTGTAAATTGCAAGTAAAGCTAAAAAGGCCACAAACACATGTTTGATAAAAGTAACTATTTCCCAGTTATTATCAAAATTTATTATTCCAACATAATACTCGCTGGAAATTTTCATGGGTATTCCGGTAACAAAGAGAATTAGCAGGGAAACATAGACAATAATTCTAACTTTTTTTAGCATTGTACCTAAAACACGTCCCATAGTGGGTGGATCCAGAGTTTTTGCCAATGAAGGCATTACAACAATAAAATTAAAAAACATTCCACCTATCCACGCTATTGTGGCCATTAAGTGAAGAAAGTCGAAACCTATTTGTAATATGGGATTTTGCATGATTTTTTTTCTTAAAAATTTAGTCAACGAAACTACGAAAGTTTTTAAATTAAATGATAATAAATGGTCCATATGGATTATTTAAAATCGAATAAAAATCACAGGATAATATTCTGATAATTATAGTATTACAAAAAAATAAACTTTTAAGTATTATCAATGTTAATAAAAAAAAGCCGCCATAAAAAAATTCTATGGCGACTTCGCTTTCGGTTGGTTAAGCCTACTACGGCCTGGTATATATCAAATTAGTTTCTCTATAACCAGGTAAATCTTTATACCAATCGGTATATTCTGTTCCTTCACTTATAGCCCATGGGCCAAATTTTAGATGAGCAGAAATTATTTCTTGTTTTTCGATAGGATAGTCAAACGTTTCATAAATATTTATTGCCCAGGGAAGGTTCTCTTCAGTTTTGTAGTAACGATTATTTGAAGGATCACTATCATCTTCATAAGTGCCAAACAGATCAATATTTGCCAGGTCGGTAGGTGGATAGTCAGGTAAATGTACTTCCCTATCCCGGTTTTTATTTATGAATATGAAAGGATTGAAGTTTGATATATCCAAATCATTTATTGTATATGCATTAGTTGCGAAGTTAATGTTAACAACAATTGTTACAGGTGTTACATAGGGTGCTGAAGGCTCAGTATTTACTCCAGTTCCAAATCCCGGATGTTCCATCTGCTTATAAGCATTATCGTAAACTATTATTGTTGCATTACTTTGATTAGCCTCTGTACCATTTCCATTTAAAGTAATAAGATTATCGGTAAGGCTATATCCGTTCACAGTTATATCATTCTGGTCGATGGTTGATGGAAGTTGAAAACCAAAACCATTTTCAAAACTTGCACCAAATGCTTTTATGGTAAATGTAGCAACAACATTATCCACATAATTATAAATATTACTGTTTATTTCAAATTGATAATCAATAACTAAATCATTGAAATCGTAATCACCTTTTGAAGGCCATAAATCTTCGAAGCCTAAAGTTCCGAATCCCAGTGCAGGATAATAGTTTGTAGTTCCTTCAAGAACGCTTACTGTTATTGTTGCTGTGCTACAATATGAGTTCTGATCACATACCTGATAATCGATGGTAACAGTTCCCAGGAAATCGTTTACCGGAGTAAAAGTTACTAATCCAGTAAGAGCATTTACTGTAAATGTACCTTCTGTTGAAGGATTAGGCTCTGTTCCACCAACAAAACTTACTGTTGTTGGGTCAATTGCGGTAGAACCTGCAATATCATTGTCTAATACATCTATATCTACGGGGGTATTTATTTCAGTAATTGTTGCATCATCAACAGCGGTAGGGCCACCCGAATATGTAAGAGTAACACTTGATATATTCGATTGATAACCATTAACATCCTCAACGTAATAATCGATAGGAGTGGGGTTAGCATTAAAGCCAACTTCAGGAGTAAAAGTAATATTTCCGTTGGTGGTGTTTACAGTCCATACCCCTTCACCAGTTACTGTTAATGAAGTGTATGAATTACCTCCATTTAATATTTTAACTGTAGCCGGGTCAATGGCTGCATCACCGGGGGTATCGTTTGCCAAAACATCAACGGTAATTGCATCACCATATAGCCCTGATCCTGTATCATCAGCGGTTTCGGGTACTTCTATGGAAATTAATTCAACCCAATTGCCCTGCAATACCGGTATTCCACTTGTAAGAATACTATGGTTGTCATTTTCAAACTCACCACCATTACTCATTTCCAGTTGTATTTCGTCAAAAGCCATACCATCAGAAGCATAGAAATGCAAATAAGCGTAAGGCTCACCTGAGTTTTGCCCGGTTCCCGGCTTGCCGTAATACAAATTGGTTGTATAGGTTGTGCCGTTTATTGAAGTAATAGTATTTGATGAATTATTAGGTAATAGCGATATAACATCTGAAGTAGCAAAAGTTCCAATTACAACTCCATTGCGTAAAACCTTTATGGTATTACTACCATCTCCGGCAGGCCATGCAAAACCAAAATATGTTTGCGGGCTGGCGAGTTCCAAATTTACTTGTCCACCAACTTTTATTGCCATATAGTTGCCACTTCCAGCTCCATACTGATCATCCTGTTGTATGTAAGAATCACCACCTGTTTGATAATAAGTTCCTATGGAGGAAGAAAATCCTCCCGGATTTGGAGCCCATGAATAATTGTCAGGCGGTATGCTGAAACTGCTGAAGGTTTCTGTAGTTACTGTACCTCCGGTAACATTAGTAGCCTGAACACCAGGCTCACTTGTATACAATTGTAAGAATTCCTGTGCGGCAGTATAATAGGAAAAACCTAATATTAGCAATAAACTAATCGTAATCTTCTGCGCAAATATATTTTTTACTAATTTCATTTCTTTAATTTTTGAGTTTTTATTAGTTAAAGTTGTATTCCAGTTCAGTATTGTCCAACTTTAAAACCACATCCTCATTTAAAAATTTAAGATGTACAGTTTTTTGATATGATGGTAGATTTAATTTCATTTTGTAGGGTTCATCAGCCTTTAGGAATGCACTTTGAAATACAACACCGTTATCGTTTTCAACTTTAAGTAAATTAGAGTTATTTGCTTTGAACGTGATTTGATAATCTTTTGTAGTCTTCCAATTAAAATCGGAACTTACCTCTAACTCATCCATACTCGCTACACTAACAGGATTGATATCCTTTTTTATCTCTCTTCGACAAGCGCTGAACAAAATTAAAGTTCCCAGAATTAGTACTAATGTTTTTTTCATGTTGATTATCTAAGTCTTATTTTATGTAGTTACATTTTCTTTTTCTGGTCTAATATTGTGCCAAATAAATACTATCTTATAACTACCAGAATATAAGATTAATACAAGTGTATATTTTTAGTTTTTAGTATTAAATATGGAAAATTTTTCCAAATTTGGGAAATGAATAAAATGTCAGACAATATTTGTTTTCAGTTGAATTAAATTTTAAGAATAAATAATTTGATTATTCGGGTCTTCAGGACAAAGTATTTATCAGTTTTTTACATCCTCCATTTTTAATATATTCAGAATGCTCTTTTAACGAACTAAATTTTTGCCCGCATATTACACTGCATTCAACTTCATATTCGGTTTCCTGATAGAATTTGTCTATTAGTGTTTTAATTTTCTCATCAGCAGCAGTTTGTCGTTTATTGGTTTGTTTTACCGTTTCAAGGCTAATTTTCCAGATAGCTGCACTTAAGGCACCACAACCACTTCCTCTTAAACCTAAACCGCCTGCGAAACCTGAAGCCATAATTATTTCTTCCTCCGAGGCACCCATTTGTTTGAGGAGTTCAGAGGCGCAACTATAAACCTCATAATCAGGTTTGTTAATTTCTTTACTTAATTCTTCTTTTGTAATATCAACTGATGCCTGTCCCCATTTATCGGCCAGCCGGAAACAATTGTAAAACCTCCCCGTAATCATATACTTAGCAAAATCCCATTTTTTTGTAAAATCGGTGTTGGTGATTTCTTCACATTCAATACTTCCGGAGGTCTCTTCGAAGGAAATCATTAATTTTTGTGTAGTATTTATAATAGCAGAAATTGCTAAACCGGAGTTTCCATGTTGTCTGTATACTTCGGCTCCAACACCCAATGAAGCACCCCAAAGCATCCCACACTGATAACCCAGCTGATTAATTCCTCCGGCAAGCAAATCTGTTGCCCACTCTTCTTTTTCTTTGGGGTGACCGAACTCTCTGTTTAAAATATAGAAGAAAGTTCTCGAACAGGTTCCTTTGTTGAAGAACTCTTTTTTTCCTTTTATTCTAGGTTTTGAATTTTCTTTATTCATCTTGATGGATCTTTGTTGATGTAATTTTAATCGTCAAATATCGTAAATTCCTATTGATGTAAGATTTATTATATCAGTTTAAAATGATTTTGTTATAGACAAATTTTACAGGCCATTGGATATTTAATAAACACAAAATTCCCAGAAGAGCAGTTTGTTTTTTTTATCATATTTGCGCATAAATTTTTTGATGGGAACAAATTATACCTTTTGTAGAATATGTGAGTCGCTTTGTGGTTTAAAAATCACCACTGATAATGATGAAATAACTTCTATTTCGCCCGACAGGGATCATATTGCCACTAAAGGTTTTAGTTGTATTAAAGGACGCAAGCAACATGAGATATATCAATCTCCCGACAGATTAAAACATCCCCTGAAAAGGATGAAAGACGGATCTTACGAAGAAATATCCTGGTCTCAGGCAATGAAGGAAATAGGGAAGAAGGTAAGGCAACTCACAAAGGCCGATGGGCCTGATTCCATAGGAATGTATGTTGGAACTGCTGCCGGTTTTAGTGTTTTACATCCCGTTTTTGCGCAGGGTTTTATGAGCGGTATAGGTTCCAAAAGTATGTATTCCAGTTCCACACAGGATTGTTCCAATAAATTTGCTGTTTCCAGATTAATGTACGGATTTCCCTTTACTCAGCCTTTTCCCGACCTGGAAAATATTAATTGTTTAATTATCGTTGGTGCCAATCCTCTTATGTCGAAATGGTCGTTTTTGCAGGTAAACAATCCCTCTAAGCAATTACAGCAAATAGAAAAGAGAGGTGGGAAATTATACTTTGTCGATCCCAGGAAAACTGAATCTGCATCAATTGCAGGCAAGCATATTTTTATAAGGCCCGGAACAGATGTGTTTTTCTTTTTGTCGTTTTTAAATGAGTTGATTTCTCAAAAAGGATTGGATACCAATAAAATTCAACAATTTACTTCCGGTTTTGAAGAAGTTAAATTACTTGCCCGGAATTGGGATGCCGCGAAAACATCCAAACTTACAGGTATTGAAGCCAATGATTTAAAAAACATGGTTAGCCAATTCATAAAATCCAATGGATCTGCAATTTACAGTTCTACGGGCGTTAATATGGGAGGCAATGGCAGTTTGGCTTTTTGGATACAGGAAGTAATAAATGCTGTTTCCGGAAATCTGGATAAAAAAGGTGGAACCCTTGTGGGGAAAGGGATAATCGATTTTTTAAAATTTGGAGTAAAAAACGGCATCCTAATGAGAGATGACAATTCCAGAATAGGCAATTTACCATCTGTTAACGACGGTTTCCCGGGAGGTGTTCTGGCTGATGAGATACTTACTAAAGGAGAAGGACAAATAAAAGCAATGTTTGTTACCGGAGGAAACCCACTCATTACCATGGCAAATTCCGAAAGATTAAAACATGCATTTGAACAATTGGAATTATTAGTAACTCTTGATATTCACCAAAATGAAACTTCCTCCATTGCACATTACGTTCTTCCTGCTGTAGATCCGTTCCAAAGACCTGATTTGCCATTCATTTTCCCCCTGATGCTGGGCATGCAGCAAAAACCATATTTGCAGGCAACAAAAGCAGTTGTTTCTCCCAAAGGAAATCAAAGAGATGAAGCATCTATTTATCTGGATTTGGCAAAAGCCTCAGGTGTTTCTTTATTTGGATCAGCCTTGGGGCAGAAGTTTTTCGAGTTAACAAAAAGATATTATTCTTTTAAAAACCCCGGTAAAATTGCAGGATTACCTCAGGAAGCATTATTAAATGGAATATTACGACTATCACGAAAGAAATCATTCAATAGCCTTTTAAAACATCCTCACGGCTATAAATTGAAGAAAAATGCCATAGGCAGTTTCCTGGGAAAAAGAATACATACAAAAGACAGCAAAGTAAATCTGGCACCCAAATTACTTCTTGAGTATTCAGAAAAACTTGATAATGGTTTTAAAAAGGAGTTGGATAATATCAATAGATTTAAACTCATTACAAAACGCTCGGTTACAACCCATAACTCATGGACTCACAATACTGCTTCCATGCTGGAAAAGGAAGGAAATACGAATTACGCCTATTTGCATCCCGATGATTTAAAGGATTTAAACTTATCAGAGAACGATGTTGTTGATATAACTTCGGTTGTAAACAGTATACGTATGCCTGTAAAAGCTTTGGATACATTATTGAGGAAAACCATCGCTGTGCCTCATGGCTGGGGACATCAGTTTGCTAAGGGTATGAATATTGCCAATAAAACCAAAGGAGTTAATGTAAACATTCTGGCCGCTGATGGCCCTGAGGCCCTGGATAAAATATCTGGCATGGCACATTTAACGGGTTTTTTTGTGGATATAAAAAAGTCAGATTCTGTACAAAAAAACACATGGTCAGGGATATGATTCAATAAAAGCATAGTTTTATAAATACTCTAAATTGCAACAAATTGTTCGAAACAATAAGCTGTAAATAAAAATGGCATTAACTGTAAGAATAAGTGTTTTATTAATTGTAATTTTAAGCTGCAATTATCAACAAAAAGCAACTATGCAACATTCGCAGCATATTTCCATCTATCCCGACATAAGACTTTGGGTAGAAACCTATGGGGATCCTAAAGACGAAGCATGTATATTAATTTCTGGTGCAGGAGCGAACAGTAGTTTCTGGTCAAATAATCTGTGTAGCAGATTAGTTGATAGTGGCTTTTATGTCATAAAATACGATCATCGGGATATAGGGTTTTCCACGAAAATCAACTGGGAGAAAGATCCCTATGAATTTATGGCATTAACTCAGGATGCTATTACAATATTAGACTCATTGAATGTAAATAAAGCCCATATAGTAGGTCATTCAATGGGAGGGTTTATTGTTCAACTTATGGCAATTCATTTTCCTGAAAGGATAATTTCCATGACCTCCATTTCATCATCGAATAATTCCCCTGAAATACCTGATCCCCCTCCTGAGACTTGGGAAATATTCATGGCAAACAGTCCTCAAAATAAATTGGAAAATGACCTTGAAGACTTTTTAAAAGTTTGGAAATATCTGAATGGTACAGCCAGATTTGATAAAGAATTGGCAATAGAGTATACTAAAAACCTTTATGCCCGGCAAGATGTGGATGGACCTTTGGGAGCAAGTCATGTGAAGGCCCAGCAAACTCTTTATGACAGAAGTGAGGAACTGAAAAACGTCAAAATACCGGCTTTGGTGATGCACGGAGAAGAAGATTATCTCGTAGATAAACAAGGAGCAATTTTTACAGCAAAATGCATTGAAAATGTGAAATTGATTATTATCCCAAAAATGGGGCATATTCCTTTCAATATTGACATTCTGAGGCGTTTTGAAAATGAAATATGTATTTTTTTAACAGACAATAAAATAAATAAGTAGAAAATAAATATGAAAGCATATATCTGTACGAAATTTGGCCCACCTAAGGTTTTGAAACTAAAGGATGTGGAGAAACCTATACCAAAAGATAATGAAGTACTAATTGAGGTAAAGGCTACCACTGTAAATGCTGCCGACTGTAATTTACGGGGGCAAACATTTATCCCAAGCGGGATGGGATTCATAGCAAAACTTATGCTTGGTTTTAATAAGCCCAAGATACCAATTCAGGGTAGTGTTTTGGCAGGTATTGTTGTGGAAACAGGTAAAAATGTAAAACTATTTAAATTAGGCGACAGAGTGTTTGGTACAGGTTTCGAATTAGGTGCTTATGGTGAATTTGCTTGCCGTTCCGAATCAGGAGCATTATCAATAATTCCCGACAATATTAGTTTTGAAGAGGCAGCCTCTGTACCATACGGAGCGCTTACAGCCTATTATTTCCTTGTGGATATGGCAAAGGTGAAGAAGAACCAAAAAGTTTTGATAAAAGGTGCTTCAGGTGGAGTAGGAGTGTATGCAGTACAAATAGCCAAATACTTCGGAGCAGAAGTTACAGGTGTTTGCAGCACCTCTAATATCGATTTCGTTAAATCACTTGGAGCAGACAAAACCATTGATTATACAAAGGAAAATTATCTGGAATCCAAAGAAAAGTGGGATATAGTTCTGGATGTTGTTGTAAAAAACACATCCTTTGCCAAAAACAAGAAAGTACTTAATAAAGGAGGTTTATACCTTGCTGTAGCCGGTGGACTTAACGATATGTTTCAAATGCTTATAACCTCTATATCAGGAAGTAAGAAAGTGAAATTTGGTGGTGGTTCCGATTGTGAAAAGAGAAGTAATCTGGATTTTATTGCCAACAGCCTAAAGGAAGGAAAGATAAAACCTGTTGTAGATAAGGTTTTTTCTTTTGAAGAAATGGTTAATGCCCATAAGTATGAAGAATCGGGTAATAAGAGAGGGAATGTTGTTGTCAGTTTTTGATACGTATAACTTCTAGTAATAGTTAATATTTAGAAAAAGAGGATGATTTTTCTTATTTATTAAAACAGATTTCTAATCTTTTATTCGACTGGATGATTTCTAATTAACTCATTCTCGTTAAGCAAAAAAATATTTGCTATTTTTGAATCAACCAATAACCAAAGTGATAATAGGAATTAAAAAAAATGATGGAATAGTGCATATCTGCACGATTTTGGTTGGATATGGATTGTTAATGGGTGTTATAAACTAGTTACATGAATGAAACTTTAAAAACTCAAGACTATTTTAATTGGATTAAGGACCTGAAATCCAAAATTCATGCAGCACAAACAAAAGTGGCACTGACAATTAACTCTCAATTGCTTGAACTTTATTGGGAAATTGGAAAAGACATTTCTGAGAGGCAGGAAAATACACATTGGGGGAGTAAATTCATTGAACAGACTGCAATTGAATTGAAAAACGAGTTTCCTGAAATCAGAGGCTTTTCAAGGAGAAATTTATATGCAATTAAACAGTGGTATAAATTCTATTCTGAGAAATATCCATTTGTGCCACAAAGCGTGGCACAAATTCCATGGGGACACAACCGATTAATAATATCAAAAATTAAGGATATTAATGAAGCCGAATTTTATTGTGAAAAAACTATTAAAAATGGTTGGGACAGAGAAACATTGGAATCGCAAATAACAAATAATTTATTTTCAAACAAGGGAAATGTAGTAACTAACTTTCCTGAAACACTTCCGGCAAATCAATCGAAACTTGCTGCACAAACATTAAAAGACCCATATAATTTTGATTTTCTCGGACTGCAAGAAGACGCATTAGAAAGAACAATTGAAGATGAATTAGTTAAAAACATTACAAAGTTTTTGCTTGAACTTGGAAAAGGATTTGCATTTCTTGGTAGACAATATAAAATTGAAATAAGTGAAACTGACTATTTCATTGATTTACTATTTTATCATTTGGATTTACGCTGTTACATTGTAATTGAACTTAAAGCAGGGAAATTTAAACCGGAATATGCAGGAAAACTAAATTTCTATTTATCCGCAGTTGACAGCCAAATAAAAAAACCAGAAGATAATAAAAGTATTGGCATTCTTTTGTGCAAGAAAAAAGACAGAATTGAAGCAGAATATGCACTGCGAGATATTAATAAACCAATGGGAGTTAGCGAATACCGCTTGACAGATGCAATTCCAGAGAATATCAAAACCAATCTGCCAAGTATTGAGCAATTAGAAAATGAACTGACTAAAAAAATGGAAAAACCAGGCAGCGATCGAGTAGACAAATCCACCTGATAAACTGACAGAGTGCGCCCAAGCCTTCCCGACATTGTATCTCCATTGACTGAAAGATACAGTTCCAGCCTAAGGCACGACTCAATTAGTTCCACATGTCTCTTGCTACTATATGAAAACACTTGACTCTGATCGATACCAAAACGAATTAGGTTCTTCCTTTTCCTTTCAGGCTTTTCTTTATTAGGGAAGGCTTCAATGATACCTTTATAAAAAACAATCAGCCAGCCTTAAATTGTCGTATATTTGTTTGCAGCCGGAATAGGTAAAATATCTAATTTTTTAAAGGAAATAAATATGAAGATTCTAAAAAAAACACTAAAAATATCCGGAATAACTTTTGGGATAATTATCCTTTTAATGCTAATTATTTCTATTGCTGCCAAAATTTTTGAAGATGATATAGCAAAACTTACTATCGATAGCCTCGAAAATGAGATAGATGCTCCTATGTCCATAGGAAAGGTTTCCCTAAATCCGGTATTTTCATTTCCAAGACTAAGCGTAGAAATAAACCAGTTTTGGATAGGTGAGCCCCAAAGCAATAATAATGATACTCTCTTCTTTATAAATAGTTTAAAAGCAGGACTTAACTCATGGGATTTAATGTTTGGCGTTTATACCATAAACAAAGTCGAAATTTCAGGTCTTGATTTCGACTATATCATAAATAAAAATGGCAAAACGAATATCGATTTTATAACGGCAGTATTTGTTGATACCGTGCCCGATATTCCCGAAAACAGGAGTGAAGGGAAGTTGGATTTTAGCATTGATAAATTCAAAATTGACAATATAAATGTAAATTATTACGATAGCATTAAAAATATTGCTTCTCAGATATATATACCCGAAATTGATCTTAAACTGAAAACCAAAAATGATGTTTACAAGGCTAAAGCCGAAGGTAAATTTATAATTAGTAATTGTCGTTTCGAAAATACTCCCATCTACAAAATGAACTCCTGTACCGTCGACTTTGATATGGACTATAACAATAAACAATTGGACATTGCCAAACTCTCAATTATAAGTGAAGGTATTGAACTTGATGCTGAAGGTGTTGTAAACATCGATGCAACAATAGGTGCAAATGTTATTGTTAGAGGACACAGTCTGGATTTCAGTATTTTACAGAAGTATTACCCTGAAGTGTTTACCGACTTATATGGTAATTCTGAGTTGTTTAAAACCAATATGATTACTGCAAATATTAAAATGAATTATAAGGATGAAGATGCTGATATAGAAAGTTTTTCATTAGTAAGCGATGGTATTAAACTTGATTTGGATGGGAAAATTAGTCTGAAAGATACCATTTCTCTGGATACAAAAATTAATGGACTTGCAATGGATTTAGGCATCCTAAAAAAATATATCCCAAAAAAATATTCAGCAGAATACGGTATAAACGATATTGCCGGAAGTGTTGATATTACAGCCGCTATTAATGGTAAATATTCCGATTCTACTTTAATACCGTTAATAAATGCCAGTGTTAATTTGGAAAATATAGTTCTCAAAAGCAGCAAATACCCGCAAATAAAAAGTTTAAAACTAATTGCAAAACTTAGCAATGGGAAAAAAACTGATATGAGTGATGCATCTATCGATATCACAAATCTTGATGTAAAAAGCCCTAAAAGTTCATTTAACCTGAATGGAAGTTTTAGTAATCTTACTAAGCTCGAATATAAGTTTACCTCAAACATGAACATCAGGCTGGAAGAGTTTGCAAGATTTATTCCCGACAGTGTGGCAAAATACCCACTGGGTAACATCACAGCATCAATACAAACCAGCGGGATTTTAAGTGATAAATTCGATGACGTTTTTATCGATGAAATATTAAATAACACCAACTTATCGGTAAACCTGAAAGATGTTTCAGCTCTGCTAACCGACAGTTTATATTTACATAATATTAATACTGAATTTGACTATTCGCCTCTTCTAACGGGTGATAAGAAAATTGCTTTAAAAAAGTTTTATCTTAAATCGGAACAACTAAATCTGGATATTAAAAATAGTTCGCTTATAGCCGGCCTCTCTGGTAAATACTCTGATTTATCCAAGGCAAAACTTAGTTTGGAGTCATTCAGGCTGGAAAGCAGGAATAACCTGATTAGTGGAAAAGGGCAGTTTGAAAACCTGGATAATCCGGATTATGAAATTAATAGCACTATAGTGCTGAATCTGGAAGAATTAATGCCATTTGTGCCCGATTCGCTGCTCAACAATATGAGCGGAATTGTTAGAACTAACCTTTACTCCAAAGGGAAAATTAATACCGATTCTATTGATAGTCAGATGTATTCTTTAATATTTGAAAATAGTAATTTCGATTGTATTTTCAATAATGTCAGTCTGGCATTTCCCGATACTATTATGAATATCGATAATCTTTCATCCATATTAAGTTTGAAAGATGACATTTTAAAAGTGGATAACTTTAATGCAACATATAACGGGCTGAAAATTCAAATGGATTCAACTATTGTTAAAAACATTTACAAAACCATTATTCAGAATAAAAATGAAGAATTATTCGTCGATACCCGCATTAAACTGGGCGATATTATTTACGATGATTTTAAACACTTTATGCCGGCTGAAAGTACTGCCACAGAAGAATCGAATATCAATACATCAACTTCTGATGAAAAGCAAAACTGGACATTTTTAATCCACGGTAAGGCCACTGTAAGCAGTATCATTGTAGATTCAACTAAAATTGAGGATTACAATATAAACAGGCTGCATATCAACGATTTGTCGGCTCTATTTAAACTAAGCGACAGCACATATATTGTAGACCAATTTAAGTTCAAGGCTTTCGAAGGTGAAATGAATAATTCCATACACTATAAGTTACAGGAAGATGGTAGCATGAAGGTATCCACTCATAATGTAATAAAGGATATGAACGTTAGAACATTATTGAGAGACTTCGATAATTTCGGAATGGACTCACTGATACATTATAATAACATAAGTGGTTTGTTATCGACCGATTTAAATACTTTTATTCCTTATGAGGATTCATTATTAATAGATCAAATATGCATCAGTGGAGAAGTTAGTCTTGCAAAAGGAGGAGTTTACGATTATGCTCCTGCCCAGGAATTATCAAAGTTTACAAGCATAAAGGAACTCGACAATATTCAATTTAAAACTCTGAGAAGTAATATTTTTATGTTCAAAAACAAACTCTATGTGCCACGAACTAATATTGTTAGTAATGCTCTTGATATTGCCGCTTTCGGTATGCAAAGCATGAAAGATAATAGTGAGTATCACCTTGAAATTCATATGAGTAATATCCTCTTTGGAAAGTCGAAAAGGAGAAATGAAAAGCAAGAAAAAAGTGGAGATGAAATAGATAAAAGTTCATTGAAGAAAAGTTCCCGAAAAGTGAGATATGAAACAAAGGATGGAAAATCAAGAGTTGCAATTGACTCACAAAACTCTCGTGAAGAAATGATGAATAAAATTAGAGTTCAGGAAAAAATGCTCAACTTCATCTTCCTTCCAAAAAATATACATTATAATACTGATATAGATTAAATAATAAAAGAATAGAACTGGAAATTTCTCTATTTTAGCCAAAAAGATTTTACTAATTATAAAAAAATTGAAAATGAAAATACTAAATTATTTTACGGCCATCGTTTTTGTAGCAATAGTATCATTCACCATTACGGCATGTACTGATAATCCGACTGAAAACTGCGAACAGCAAGACATGAATGAAATACTAAACTGTGGTGTTGAAAAAAATGTTGAAGTATGCTGCGAAACCGGTGCCAGTTGCGTTTATACTTACAATGGTACCGATTATCCTGATACACAGCAAGGATTGAATGATCTTGCAGATGCCCTTGGTTGCGATTATAAAAGTGCCGAAGTAAGCGATAGTCAAAAACAGTTGATTATTAAAAACCTAATTGAACTTAAGGACAAGGCTAGGTTAGGGAATATGGAGTAAAACTATCTGGACAGTTATGAGTTTTGTCCCGAGTACTCGGGATGAATTATGAGTTTTTAATCTCTTTTTGTAACAGGCTAAATGTTTCATAGTAAATTGATACTCTAAATAATATTTAATCATAAATTAAACAGTTGAGGGATTTTTTTCTTTTGGTTGTTTAACCGCAAAGTAGTGTGCAAAGTTCGCAGAGAAATAACAAACCCTTCGTGCGCCTTTGTGCCACCCTTAGTGTTCCTTCGTGGTTTTACTGCATAGAAAAACTCGTCAGCCTCAGCGTCCTTAGCGCCTCCTCTGTGCCCTTTGCGGTTAAGTTATAAAACAAGATTATTTAACCGCAGAGCACGCAAAGAAATAATGAAAACTAACTTAGTGCGTTTTCTGCGTTTATGTAAGGAAGTTAATGTTTTTAACGCAGTTCGCAGAGAAATAACAAACCCTTCGTGCGCCTTAGT
>JBFFLX010000049.1:0-21742 GCA_041554435.1 Bacteroidales bacterium | reverse complement strand
TGTAAACGGGTGGTTTGCTTATTCTTTTGAACAGTATTATAATTTGTTGATATAATGCACCCAAATTTTTATGTAACCACAAGCTTAAAGGTGCAATTAATATTTGCGATCCTAAAAATACATACCATTTTATGGGCATGTCGAATAAATTGTACAGCAGTAATATTTCCAAAGCATAAAAAATGGGGAATACCAAAAAGGAAACCACGAATTTAAAAGAACTCTGAAATTGTTCATCCTTAAGTATTTTTGACGATGCCCTTGAAATTTGAAAGGGGATTACATTGATTAATAAGGCATAAACATATAAAGGCAAAAGAATAAAAAGACCAAGCGTATTGAGTAGGACTTTAAAAGTATTTGAAGGCCAACTATTAAATGCCTTGGTATTTAGTTTCTCCTTGTTAAGAAGATTGTAATATTCGTTTATTTTTTCCTCAAGACTATTAAAAGCATCAGGTTTCTTAGTTTCAAAATCAAACAATTTTTCTACTAAGTTTTGGTCGGAATAGAATGTTCTTATGAGTTCTGACTCCTTCCTCTCTAAAGTTTTAGCATAAACAGCACTATATATTTCTCTTATACGTTCAAAGGTTTGGTAATGCTCTTTCGATTTAATATCAATCATTACCTTGCTTAAGCCTTTACTCAAATCCTCTCTAATTTTATTGAGAGCCTTGGGTTGGTCGTTCAGATAAAGTTCTTTGTAATCAGAAATTTTAATTGAAGGGCCAAAATTAAGGATCAGGTTTTCCCCCATTTTATGATAGTTACTATAGTTGATACCAACCGGTACAATTTGTATATTCAAATCGAAGTTGTTTGCTTGTTCAGTTTGAAATGCAATCCTTGCAAAACCTTTTTTTAATGGGCGCAAACTATGTGATCCTGCATGATTTCCTTCAGGTAAAATAACCAAACCATTTCCGGCCTTAAGAACGTCGGCTGTTTTATTAAAAGTTTCTTTATTGTTTTTCAAACTGTCGAAGCCATCTCTTATCCTGTAAACAGGCAATATTTTCAAAAAATATAATATAGATGCTATCGATTTCTTTTTAAAAATATCTGCTCTGGCAACAAATACCAACTGCCTCTTTATATTGAAAAGCAAGGCCAATGCATCCATTAAAGCATTTTGATGATTAGGAGTGAATATCACACTTCCTTCGCTGGGAATATTATGTTTATTCAGAATGTATATATTTCTGTAATACAAATAGTTATGCCATGGAAGCATAAGTGAATAAAGCAAACTGTAACCAATGGATTTTTTTTCAATATTGTGTTTGCTCATGCTTAAGCATTTGATGGTTTCTTACTCAGCCCAAAAGTAAAATTTGTCCAGTAACCAGCAAGGAGTAAACCAGCTACCATATGCCAAATCCCCCACCAGGCAGCAATTATTGCCATGCCGCCAAGTTCCATTTCAGGAGGGAAAATTTTTGGGTTAAAAATTAATACTAAAGCTAATCCCGCATTTTGTATGCCTGTTTCAATGGACAAAGTTTTTACATCAACCATTGGTCTGTTAAACAACTTACCAAGACCGTATCCTGTGCCAAGTGCCATAGCATTATGAAGTAATACCACTAGAAATACATATTGTAGATAGTTTACAAGGTGTTCGGAGTTTTTCATTAATGCCAGTATTATTACAATTGTAAAAATAACTATTGATATTTGCTTAACAGGGCGAACTATTTTCTTTGTAAATTTTGGAAATTTATTGCTTATGGTAAGACCCAGTATGAGAGGAATTCCAAGAATTATGAAAACTGTTTTAAACATTTGATAAACATCAATATCAAGAGGCCTGACAAGCGTTTCTGCATCAGCGGCCGAATAAATACCTATGGCCCAGTTTCCCCATAGCGAAAAATTTAATGGAGTTAATATCACAGCGCTTACTGTTGCAATAGCCGTTAAACTTACCGACAATGCTATATTTGCTTTTGCAAGAGAAGAAATAAAATTCGAAAAATTTCCTCCGGGACAAGATGCTACTAATATCATACCCAAAGCCATGGTAGGAGTAATAATATCTTTTAGTGCTATTACAAAAATGAAGGTTAATAATGGCAATATTAAGAACTGAGAAGCAAATCCTAAAATCGCAGATTTAGGGCTATTGATTAAATCTTTAAATTGTTGGAGTTTAATCTCTAATGCTACTCCGAACATTAGAAACCCTATTGCTATATTTAATGCGTGCAGACTTTCCTGACTGAAATTTAGTCTGATATGATCCAGACCTTGAAGTGTTTCATACATATTCTCGTCTTAAGTATGCTGGCAAATATATTAATTTATGGATAATAACAATTGTTCTGCTAATTCATAATTTTCATGATTTAATTTTTTTGGGATGGCTGAAAATTTTTTCCATATATTTGTCTCAACTAATAGGAACTCCGATTTGCTCATAATTAATAAAGATGTATTTACTTAAACATAATGTAAATGCTAATGTTTAAGTTGTACACTAAATAACTAGATTTGTTGTTTAATTAAAATGAGTATTGCATATAGTATTTGAATAAGCAATAAGTAGAAATTAGTGGGGAAAAAATTATATATCATATTTCTTTTATTAATCACTTTTAGTTTTCAGTCTATCAGTCAGGAGATGTTTGGATTGACACTGGGAAATTATAGTGGCGTTAACTCTATTATTTCAAATCCAGCAATGATGACCCATCAGCATAAGTTTTTGGATGTTAATATTGTAGGTGGAGATATTTTTGTTGGAAATAATTTTGCTTACATCCCTGGCAGTGACTATAATATGTGGGATGCAGTAAATACACGCCCTTTACCTAGTTATGAGGATGGAAGCAATTTTCTCTATTACGATAATCAGGAACTTAAGGCTGCGACAACCAATATCAGAATGCTTGGGCCCTCTGCAATGATGCAGTTAGGAAAACATGCTTTTGGCTTTTCAACGGCTTTACGTGTTTATACTTCAGGTACTAATGTGCCTTGGGAGATGCCTGTATTTGGATATGAGGGATTACGATATAAGCCTTTGCATAACATACAATTTAAAGATCATAATTTCGACTTTCAGGCAAATGTGTGGGGTGAAATCGGACTTAGTTATGCCTATGATATATTCCACTATTTTGATCAGCAAATAACTGTTGGGATTAGCGTTAAATATTTAATGGGGTATTCAGGCGGGTATGCTGATATTAGTGATATTGAATATATGGTTCAAAGTGACAGTGTAATAAACATTACAAATATGAATGCCGAAGTTGGATTTGCACTTCCTGTTGATTATAATAATAGTGATTTTCCGTCGGGCCCAAATTTAAAAGGCTCAGGTATAGGTATTGATATTGGTGCTGTTTATGTTAAGCGTAAAAATGTTGATAATAAGAGATTTAAAAGGCCGTGTGAACAACGTTATGAAGATTATGTTTATAGAATCGGAATTTCAATATTAGATATAGGAAGAATAAAGTATAAGAATAATGCCCAAATGCATACATTTAATGATGTAGGTGCACTTTGGGAAAACTATGATACAGTATCATTTGACAATATAAATCAGGTTGTTTCTGAACTAAGTAATTTGTTTTATGGTGATCCTGATGCTTCATTATCAGGTACTTCGATGAAAATCGGCCTTCCTACAGCATTAAGTATACAAGCCGACTATCATTTTAAAGATAAATTATTTCTTGGTGCTTATTGGATACATCCCATTAAACTCAATGGGCACAGCATGCGTCGACCAGCACAACTTGCAATAATACCTCGATACGAAACAAAACAAATTGAATTCTCACTACCAATTTCTCTTTATGAATATCAATACCCTAGAATTGGGGCAGCCCTCCGTATTAATTTTTTAACTGTTGGAACGGAAAGATTAGGAACCTGGATAGGTGCCGGAAATCTGGATGGTATGGATATTTACTTTTCTCTTAAATTTGGATTGGAAAAAGGGAAATGCCGTGTGAAATCAAATAATGAGTGCTATAATCTTGAATATGGCTACTCAGACAAGCAAAAATTAAAGTTCAAAAAAGCAAGAAAGTAAATACATATTGTTCCGCAACTGTTTTTAATACTATTGAGTAGAAACTCATAAGTATTAAACATGCTTATATGTGAATCAGGGATTAATCATTTGGAAGAGTGAAAAGGCAAATCTATATCATGTTTGTTCTATTGGTTTTAACAGCTACAAGAGTTGTTAATGCTCAGGATATGATAGGTGTAGCCTTTGGTAATTACAGCGGGATAACTTCAGCAATAGTAAACCCGGCTTTAATGACTGGCTCTAAGGCCTATATTAATATTAACATTGTTAGTTCTGATATGTATTTTAAAAATAATTGGGCCTATCTTCCAAAAGAGGATAAAACCTTATGGGATTTGCTAACACTTGATACCTTAATCCCTAAATATGGAAAATGGAGATATAATGGATTATATACTTATCACGAAAACACTAAACCCATTGATATTTATCAGTCAGCTCGATTGCTGGGACCTTCGTTTATGATACAAACAGGTGACCATGCCTTTGGTTTGAGTATGTCGTTGAGAGCACATACAAATGCAACAAATATTGCTTATGAGATGCCAATTTTTATGTATGAAGGGATGACTTATGAGAAGCTGCAAAATGTGGTTTTTGACGACTATAATATTAATTTCTCTACAATGACTTGGACTGAGTTAGCAGCAAGTTGGGCCTGGGATTTTGCCAGACCATATAAGGCTAAACTAACTTTTGGAACAAACCTTAAATTGGATTTAGCACATGATGGTGCCTATGCTTTAAACAATCATGTTAAATATATTATTTACGATCCAAAGACCATACAGTTTTATAATTATGATGCCGAAATTGCCTATTCAGCTCCCATAAATTATGATTCCACGGATATAGTAATTGATGGATCGCTTATACAAGGAATAGGTGCAGGTATAGATATTGGTTTTGTTTACACCAGGATGAAGAGTAGTATTTACAGGAGAGGTGGACAGAGGATTTGTAGTAAACCCTATGAGGATTATATCTACAGAATTGGAGTTTCTATTTTAGATATAGGAGCCGTAAGTTTTAATAAAAATGCCCAAAAGCATAATTATAATGATGTAAGTGTTTATTGGGCGCAATTCGATACGCTTGATTATCATAGTTTTAATGCCACTATGCGAGATTTAAGTCAGGCATTTTATGGTGATCCCAATGAGTCGAAAACCGCGGATAAATTTTCAATTCCTTTACCAACTACTTTAAGCATACAGTTTGATGCTCATATTAAAAGAAATCTTTATGTAAGCGCATTGGTAATGCAGCCTTTAGTATTTAGTAAAAAACAGTTGAAACGACCCGTACAATATGCTATTACTCCAAGGTTTGAAAACGATTATTTTGCTCTAAGCATTCCTTTATCACTTAGCCAATATAAATATGTTCGGCTAGGTACCGCCATAAGGCTGGGCCCGCTTACCATCGGAAGTGAAAGGTTAGGAACATTATTAGGTATAAGTGATTTAGATGGCATGGACTTGTATTTTTCTTTAAAATTTAGCCTTAAAAAGGGAAGGTGTGCTGATAGTAAAAATGGAGCCTGTGCCAACTCAAAATTTGGACGTAAGAAGAAGTTCAAATATTCGAAACAAACTTATTTCTTCTAAAACTCTAATTTCATTTGAATATTGGCATTAAACGATTTTCTGTGCAAATCAGTATATCCGTATTTCATAATAGCCAGTTTATGTTCTTTGGTTGGATACCCTTTATTTTTATTCCAGGCGTAATTGGGGTATTTTATGGAAGCATTTTCCATAAATTCATCCCTATATGTTTTTGCTAAAATAGATGCCGCAGCAATGGAAAGAAATTTACCATCACCTTTGATTATACATTTATGTGGAATATCATTATACTTATTAAACCTGTTGCCATCTATTAATAATAATTCAGGGGTTATTTCCAGTTTATCCAAAGCACGATGCATGGCAAGGTAGGAGGCGTTCAAAATATTTATTTCATCAATTTCTTCATTACTTACCTGAGCAACAGCATAGTGTTCAGCAGAATCTTCAATAATTTTCCTTAGTTCATCCCTTCTTTTTTTGTTTAACTGCTTCGAATCATTAATTAATTCATTGCTAAAATTTTTTGGTAAAATTACCGCTGCTGCGAAAACAGGACCTGCTAAACACCCTCTGCCTGCCTCATCGCAACCAGCTTCTATTTTATTTGAATAGGATAGTTTAAGCATCAAAAAATCTTGAATATTGATTAATAATTATAAGTAAAAAAATGAGGCTCACGTAAATGTCGACCCATTTTATTTTTTTTATGTTAGAACTAATATTCGTAAGAATAATTGCTGATGGAATGCTCAAAAGCACCATAGAGTTTGGAGTTTTAAAATCTACTAATACAGCAACTAATGAGAATACAAATAACCAAATGTTTATGGTAAGTCGTTGCCTTAAGGCGATGTTTTTCTCAAAAAGAGTATTTATTTGATATAAAAATCCGGGAAGTAATATTCCTGCTAAGAGCATTAATATCAATATGTTAAGAAAACTAAATTCACCAAAACTAAATTCAAAATCGAATGAAGATATTATACTGTTAATAAATATATCTGATTTATCATAATAATAATACCAGCAAAAAATAAAGGAAAAGGGCAATCCCATGCCAATTATCGAAACAACATACTCCCGCCATTTACCTATTCTTAATACCAGTAATACAGCCCATAGGAAAACGAGCATGATTACAAGAGGAAAGTAAAACATACTTGCAAGGCCTAATAATAAAGCCGCATTGTACAGAGGAGCTAGTGTAAACTCTTTTCTCATCAAACTGTAGAGTTCAACTAATGCCAGAATAAATAGTAAATTAACAATGAGAAACCTATTACTTTCTATGAAGCCCGTATTTGAAAATGTAAAAAAAATCAGGAAAAAAAAGCCCAGTAAACTCGTTTTAGCTGAGATATTATATTCACTGACCAATGAGTTTAATATCAAGGCTGTAATAATTATTAATACTAAGCTAATCGCCGAATTAATTATGGGATTTGTACCAACGATATATACGAATAATTCATATAGTGGTGCCGATAGATCATTAAAAGCATAAACCGGTGGTTGCAAAACCAAAGGCAACCATAATACAATAGCAAATATAATTATGCTTATTGAGTGAATTAAATGACCGGATTTAAAGAGTCGTATTAACAATTATTTATTTATTATAGATCGAAACCAATGTCTGTTCTAAAATATCTTCCTTCAAATTCTATTTGTGTAACTTTATCGTAAGCAGTTAACAAAGCCTCTTCCATAGTATCGCCATAAGAGCATACGGCAATTACTCTTCCGCCGCTGGTTTTTACTTCATCGGTATTTACATCTTTTGAAGTTCCGGCATGGAAGAGTATGCAATCGGAAAGGTTATCAATACCGCTTATAACTTTCGACTTCTCATATGATTCGGGGTAACCCCCGGAAACTAGCATTATTGCTGCAGTATGCCTGGTGTCGAATTCTATTGCATACTCATCAAGATTTTGGTTTTCAACGGCAATGAAAGCCTCCACCAGGTCAGATTTTATTCTCGGAATTACCGATTCAGTTTCAGGGTCTCCCATACGGCAATTATATTCGATAACATATGGTTCTCCATCTACCTTAATGAGCCCGAAAAATATAAAGCCTTTATAATCGATATTTTCCTTTATTATGCCATCTATAGTTGGTTTAATAATTTGATTTTCTACCTTATTCATGAAATCGGGAGTGGCAAAAGAGACAGGGGAAACCGAACCCATACCGCCGGTATTTAAACCTGTATCACCTTCTCCAACTCTTTTATAATCTTTTGCTTCCGGAAGTATAACATAGGATTTACCATCGGTAAGTACAAATACCGAAAGTTCTATTCCATCTAAAAATTCTTCAATAACTACCTTTGCTGAAGCTTCTCCAAATTTCGATTCCTCAATCATTTTTTTGAGTTCGCTCTTAGCGAGTTCTAAATCATTTAGGATCAGAACTCCTTTACCTGCTGCAAGTCCGTCGGCCTTAAGAACATAAGGTGCTTTAAGTGAATCCAGAAAACTATAACCCTCTTCAATATTTTCAGCGTTAAACGATTTGTAAGCTGCAGTAGGAATTCCATGACGGTACATAAACTCCTTGGCGAACTCTTTACTGCCTTCTAACATTGCACCGGTTTTACCAGGTCCTATTATGGATACATTTTTCAGGGCAGGATCATTTTTAAATTTGTCGGTAATACCATTTACCAATGGAACTTCGGGCCCTACAACCAAAATGTCAATATCTTTTTCAATAACAACCTTCTTAATATCAACAAAGTCGTCGATATCAATGGGAAGGTTAGTGCCAACTTCTCTGGTCCCTGCATTACCTGGGGCAATAAACAAATTATCCGTTTTTTCGCTTTGGGATATTTTCCATGCTAAGGCATGTTCTCTTCCTCCTGATCCTAAAATTAATATATTCATTATGGTGTTTGGTTTAATGTTTTTTCAATTGAAGACCAAAGATTATCGGCAGTTTTCTGCCACGAAAATTCCAGTCTTCTTTTTTTCCCCTTTTCAATTAATTCTTCTCGTAGATTTTCATCAAAAGTAATACTTTTTAATCCCTCTGCAATACTTTGGGGTTTAAAAGGGTCGATAATAATTGCTGCATCACCCGCTATTTCAGGCATTGAGGTTACATTGGAAGTGATAACCGGCGTTTCTGCATACCAGGCTTCTACTATGGGAATACCAAAGCCTTCGAAAATGGAAACATAGGTTAAGGCCATTGCTGATCCTACAACTTTGTGCAATTCTTCCGGCTCAAGCCTTCCGGTAAAAATAATGTCTTCTTTAAATTTCATTGCCTCGAATGTATCCTTTATCTCGCCCGACCAATACATTTTTTCTCCAACAATTAGCAATTTTATATCTGTTTTGTTTTGCTCCTTAAATATGTCGAAGGCTTTAAATAAGTTCGACAGATTTTTTCGTGGGTTTAAAGCTCCAATAAAAACAAAAAAATCGCGAGACTTTGAATACTTCTCTTTCGTAATCCTTCTTATATTCTCTTCTATAGGCTTGAATTCCTTGTTGGCTCCATTGTAAACAACATCTACTTTATTTGGTGAAACCCCATATTGTTTTACTATATCACTCTTGGAAAACTCCGAAACTGTTGCTATACGATCGGCTTTTTCGGCAAATTTGGGAGTGAAGTAAGTGTAGTATTTCTGCACTAAACGAGGCATAATATTTGGAAAATGTTCGAAATTCAAATCGTGAAGTACTGTCAGCGTTTTTGTTTTGGCTCTTAAAGATCCAAAAGCATCCGGCGAAATAAACAAATCTGCTTTTATTTTTTTTAGTACCCTGGGAATGGAATATTCATACCATATATAAAATAGTAATGGATGACGTGCCTGAGGGCCAATAACTATTGGTGTTACGTTGGAAGCAAACACAAAACTTTCATCATATTTCCTGTCGAAAATAAAATAAAATTCATGTTCAGGATGTTGATTTACAATACGAATCAAAGTTTCATATGTAAACCAGCCAATTCCTTCCAGTTTGCTTTTAAGTAGTAATCTTGTGTTTACGGCAATTTTCAATTGTCAATTATTTTTATGCAAATATTGCAAATTTAAGCGATATTGATTGTAGACCTTAAACAGAGGTTTTACCAAAAATATCAACAGTATTATTCAAAATTTTGTTTTATGCTATCTAGTAGTTGTGATTGTGCCAGTGCCTCTTCATACCATTCAATGTGTTTTTTCTGGGAATTGCAATTATCAACAAAATAATCAATCTCTTTAATAAAATGATTATCAGGCTTTAAAGTGATTTTTTTCGATCCTTTATCACTTTCAATATTAACTATAGGTACATAATCGGGTGATACCGAAAAGGCTCTTTCAACTCTGATATTTCCTTTATTCCCCCATAGTTCATATTTGTTTTTATAGAAGGTGTTCATGGAAAAAGCGAGTTGTGCATTTCTATTGCCAGAAAAAGTCAAATTTATTGTCCCGGAAATATCTATCCCGTTTTCACTTTTAATATCTGCATCAACTTTTATTGGTTCCGAATTGAAAATATTTCTGGCAAGATGCACCGTATAGGCAGCGGCATCAAGCAAGCCTCCACCTCCTTTTTGTTTATTAAGACGAAAATCATTTGTTTCCCTTGGGGGGAAGCCGAACCAGGCATTAACCAGATTTATTTCTCCAATAAATCCATTATCCAAAAGTTCTTTTACATAAGCATTCTGATTATGAAACTGATACATAAATCCTTCAAAAATTGCAAGGCCATTATTTTTAGCAGCATCAATCATTTTCTCAGCCTCAGAAAAACTTGAAGCCAGCGATTTCTCGCATAAGATATGTTTGCCATTTGCAGCAGCAGCCAATGCATAATCTTTATGCAAGCCTGTTGGAGTTGCCAGATATACAGCATCAAAATCGTAATTGTTTAAAGTTTTAGTGAAATCTGTTTCAAGATTAAGGCCAAAACGGTCTTTTATTAATTCCCGTTTTTTATCTGTACGATCCACACAAACAACAACTTCACTTTTTTCTGAAATTTTTAGTGCATCTATGAAATATTTTAAAGAAATATTCCCACAGCCAATAACACAAAATTTTAATTTGTTTCTCTTAGCCATAGATTTCGTTTAAAACTAATTTCATTTTTTCAATATTGTAATCAAGTCCTTCATCAGCCATGCCGGCATAAAAAGGTAATCGTACAACTCTGGAGGCTATGCTTTCTGTAATTGGAAGATCTTCAGGTTTATATCCGAATTTTATTCCCATAGGGGAGGAGTGAAGAGGAAGATATCCAATATAAACGTGTATATCGAATTCACGCAAAGCAGCCATAAACTTACTTCTGTTTTCAGCAGTATCGAAAACAACCCAAAAGGCATGATGATTTGATTTGATATGCTTTTGAGGAGTATAAATATTCAAATTTCCATTATTCTTATAATCGGTAAATAGTTCATAATAAGCATGGGTAAGTTGTTTTCTTTTTGCAAGAATTTCTTCTTCGCTTTCAAGTTGAGCAAGCAATCCTGCCGCTAAAATATCCGAAAGTAAATAGGAACTTCCTTTTTCTACCCACGAATATTTACTTTTTACTCCATCCAAAACCAATCTGCGGTCGGTACCCTTTTCCTGCATAAAATATGCTCTTTGGATTTGTTCGGGCATATTCACTACCAATCCGCCACCTTCCCCACCGGCGTTCATATTTTTAGTTTCATGAAAACTGAATGCAGCTAAATGCGGAATGCTTCCGTTGGGTTTGCCTTTGAAATATCCTCCGAAACTCTGGGCACAATCCTGCATCACAACTAAATTGTGTTTGTTTGCTATGTCCATGATAGCATCAATTTCACAAGATATTCCGGCATAATCTATAGGAAGTATCATTTTAGTTTTGGGCGTGATGAGTTTTTCTATTTTAGAAACATCAATGTTTAAAGTATCAGGATCTATCTCACAAAATACAGGTTTACCCCCGAAAATAACTATTGCATTAACCGTTGAACTGAAAGTATAGGAAGGTAAAATTACCTCATCGCCGGGACTGATATTTGCCAATAAAGCACCCATTTCCATGGCTGAAGTGCAGGAAGGTGTTAGAAAAACTTCATTGAAACCATATTTGGCTTTCATGTGCTCGATGGCTCTCTTACCAAAAGCATTATTGCCCGAATGCCTGGCCGAGTGCAATGCCTCCACTATGTATTTCTCTTCCTTAGAAGTTATATATGGTTTGTTGAAAGGTATTTTCATAATTCGCCTGAGATAAATTCAAATTCCTGTAAAAAATCAACAGCCGCCAACAAACTCCTCGACTGTATATTCAAATAATTATTAAACTTTAAGAACATGTTTAACTGACTGATAGTCATCCATATATAGTTCTCCGGAATCTCTTTTGGAAAATTCTCATCAGCCTGTATTATTAAATTTCTGTTTTGTTCCCTGTAAAACCTGCCGCCTTCTTCCGATTGAAGAGTGTCGAGCTTTATCTGATCAGGATGTGCATTTAAAACATAGTTTAAAAATGGTAAATCCTCCGATACATCATAACTGTCGGTAATACATTGTACAGTAGGCGCCATTTCCAGTATATCGTAGTTTCCACATTCAAGTTTTGCCTGAACTAAAAGGTGCATAATGCCGTTTATCTTTTTAATAATAAAAGCAATAATGCCATCGTCGATAGGTTTTACTAAGGGTTGTTGCCACGATTTTACTTCCCGGTTTTCTATGCTTATGTTGGCAACAAAAATTTTAAAATACTTATTCTTTTCATTGTAAATTTCTTCATCACTTATCTTCCATCCCTGTAAATCAAACAACGACTTTTTTTCGACTTTTAATTCATGTTTTGCTTTTAAAGAAGTAAACCAGCTTATTATTTCATCGTAAGAATGTAGTGATGAATCATAGTCGAGCGAAGAAATAAGCATGTCGTAACTAAAAGTGTTTTCGTTGGTTTTAAGATTATAAGTTTCAAAAAGAGCAAGTTGATCGGGGCTGTATCTGCCATATGGAATTCCTGAAATTACTGTTCTTGTATCCATATTCACCACATTATCAAACTTCATTAACTTCTTTATTTGCCCCAGAGTGAGCCATATAAAGTCTTTGCGATCGTTAATGGTATCTTTAGTATAAACAATAATATTTCGATTTCTCTTTTTTAAAAACCTGGCACCCTGTTCGCTTTGCAGTTGATTTAGCATAACACAATCTCGCAGAGGGTTAATAAAATATTCAAGGAATTCAGGTTTGTTGCCTTTGTGAACCTGCTTAAAATTACTTTCGGTTGCCTGAAGTGTTGGTGCCAATTGAACATAATTTATATTTCCAGGTTCTATTTTAGCCTGCAAAAGGAAATATAAAATACCGTCAATTTCTTTGGTGAGTATACCTAACAAACCTATTTCAGGCTGATTGATAATTGGCTGGCACCAATGCTTTACCTCACCTGCATTTGTTTTTACTTCTATACCTTCAATGGAGAAAAATCTGCCGCTTTTATGATGTAAATTTCCTTTATTATGGTCTAATTTCCACTCCTTTAAATCAGCAAAATTTATTTTTTCAATATTTACATTAACGGCTTTCTTCCTTTCTTCTATCCACTGCAATACATCAGCATTCGACATAAACGGATTCTCCTCGGTAAGAGCGCTTCTGAGAAACAAATTATTTATGCTATTGCTGTCCATTATTAACTTTGAATTGAAAGTGTAAAAGTATGGAAAAAGAAATAATAATCTGATGACAATAATATTTGCTTTTAACCATAAATTAAACAGCAGTTTTATAACAAAAATAGTGCTTAACTGATAAGCCTTTTTTTTATACTTTTGCAGCCTAAAAAATCAGATAATATGTTTGAAGGTTTAAGCGACAGACTGGATAGGTCATTTAAAATACTAAAAGGACACGGAAGTATTACGGAAATCAATGTTGCCGAATCGATTAAGGAGATTCGTAAGGCATTAATTGAGGCTGACGTAAGTTATAAAATTGCCAAGGATTTTACTGCACAGGTTAAAGAGCAAGCCCTTGGTCAGGGAGTTTTAAATGCTGTTAAACCGGGTGATTTGATGGTGAAGATAGTTCATGACGAACTTGCCGAACTAATGGGTGGTGAGCAGGTAGGAATAAACACCAAAGGTGATCCTGCTGTTATCCTTATTGCCGGTTTGCAAGGTTCAGGTAAAACTACTTTTTCAGCCAAACTTGCCAACTATTTAAAAAGTAAAAAAGGTCGTCAGGTGATGCTTGTTGCCGGCGACGTTTATCGTCCTGCTGCCATCAATCAGTTGAAAGTTTTAGGAGAACAGATTGGTGCTGAGGTATATACCGAAGAAGAAAATAAAAATCCCGTTGAAATTGCTCAAAATGCAATTAAAAGAGCAAAGGAATACGGTAAGAATATAGTTATCATCGATACCGCGGGTCGTTTGGCCATCGACGAGGAGATGATGAAAGAAATTTCAAATATTAAAAAGGCCGTTAACCCTCAGGAGATTTTATTTGTGGTTGACGCCATGACTGGTCAGGATGCTGTAAATACTGCCAAAGCATTTAATGATATTTTAAATTTTGATGGAGTAGTACTTACTAAACTCGATGGCGATACCCGAGGGGGTGCTGCACTTACAATTAGATCAGTTGTTGAAAAACCAATAAAATTTGTTGGTATTGGTGAGAAGATGGATGCTCTCGACCTTTTCCATCCTAGTCGTATGGCCGACAGGATACTCGGAATGGGTGATATCGTTACTCTTGTGGAAAAAGCACAGGAGCAGTTCGATGAAGAGGAAGCCAGGAAAATGCAAAAGAAAATTGCAAAAAACCAGTTCAACTTCAACGACTTCATGAAACAAATTCAGCAAATTAAAAAAATGGGTAATGTGAAAGACCTTATGGGAATGATTCCGGGTATGAGCAAAGCCATTAAAGATGTTGATATTGAGGATGATGCATTTAAAGGAATAGAGGCAATTATCCAGTCGATGACACCTGAAGAAAGAGAGAATCCAAAACTGTTAAATGGCTCCAGAAGAAAGCGTGTTGCACAAGGTGCAGGTACAGATATTCAGGAAGTTAACAGATTGATAAAACAATTTGCCGAAACCAGTAAAATGATGAAAATGATGACCGGTGGCGGTGGAAGAAAAATGGCAAATATGATGAATGCCATGAAGAGAAGATAAAAATATTGCCCCTGGTTTTAAATAAGTGGAATTAAAAAAAATAAAATGAAAGAAGCCAAAATCATAGATGGAAAATTAATTTCCAAAAAAATCAAAGAGGAATTAAAGGCAGAAATTGCCAAGATTATAGATGCAGAAGAAAAAGCACCACATCTGGTGGCTGTTATTGTTGGTGATGATCCTGCAAGCCAGACATATGTTGCAAGTAAAGAAAAGGCTGCAAAACTTATTGGTATGACATCTTCAACATATAAACTTCCTGAAGATACAACAGAAGAAGAATTACTAAAAACCATCGATTTTCTTAATAAAGATGACGATGTTGATGGATTTATTGTTCAACTTCCTCTGCCAAAACATATCGATGTTGATAAAGTAATTTCAAGCATCGATCCCGCAAAAGATGTGGATGGCTTTCATCCTGTAAATGTGGGTAGAATGGCCATAGGTCAGAAGGCATATGTTTCGGCAACTCCTGCCGGAATTATGGAATTGCTAAGCAGATATAAAATTGATACTGCCGGTAAACATTGTGTTGTCCTTGGAAGATCAAATATTGTTGGTTCTCCTATGAGTATTTTAATGTCGAAGAAAACTAATCCTGGTAATTCAACCGTAACAGTATGCCACAGCCGAACTCAAAATATGGAAGAATTTACCAAGTCGGCCGACATTTTAATTTGTGCTATCGGACAGCCTCAATTTGTAAAGTCCGATATGGTTAAAAAAGGTGCCGTAGTTATCGATGTTGGAATTCACAGAGTTCCTGCTGATAATGAAAAGGGTTATCGCATCGTAGGAGATGTTGATTATGATGAGGTAAAATACAAAGCCTCACACATAACTCCTGTTCCGGGAGGTGTTGGCCCCATGACAATTTCTATGCTTCTGAAAAATACTTTCGAAGCTTCCAAGCACGAAATCTATCCTAAAGGATAAAAGATATTTAGGGTCAAATAGAATCCTTTAAAATAATAGGAGAAAATAACTCCTTGAAAACACTGAAATTTGTTCGATGAAATATCTGCATTTAATACTGTTTTTACTATTACTGACAAAACTTGGTGCTCAGGACATATCAGGATGTACTGATCCTCAGGCTAACAACTTCAATTCGGAGGCAACAGTTAATGACGGTAGTTGTACTTATAATCCTACAATTTACAAACCTAATTTTCGCTTTTTACTGCCTGATGAGGTAAATGAAACTTCCGGGCTTATTAAATGGGATGGCGGTTTCTGGACACACAACGATAGCGGAGGGGAAAACATTATTTATAAAATCGATACTATTTCCGGGGAGGTTACTCAGAGGGTAAGATTGCTGAATACAACAAATATCGATTGGGAAGATATCACCCAGGATGAGAATTACATTTATGTTGGAGATTTTGGAAATAATAATGGTAACAGAGATAATTTAGCAATTTATATTGTTGACAAGGATGAGATTTCTTCAGATGAATATGTGGAGGTAGATGCAGAAAAAATTTCATTTACTTATGAGGATTATTCAGGCAAAATTGAAAAAACTAGGGATAATAATTTCGATTGTGAGGCTATGATAGCAACTGAAAATTATCTTTATCTGTTTTCTAAAAATCGTGGAGATAATAAGAGTAAGTTATATCAAATTCCTAAGAGTCAAGGTGATTATATTGCTCAGTTAAAATATACTTTCAACTCATCAGGGCTTATTACTGGTGCCGATTTGAGTAAAAACAAAGACGAATTAATTTTACTTGGTTATACAAACAATAGTTGGATTCCGTTTTTATGGCTTATGTTCGACTTTGATGGCGAAGATTTTTATTCAGGAAATAAACGCCGTATCGATATGCTTAATATTCCGGCAACTCAAACAGAAGGCATTTGCTATACTGCCCGGGGAAAGGGAATAATAAGCTCAGAAAGTAATCCATTATTTAATACTACCATGTATAACTTTACAACAACACAATGGATTGATAATGGAGCATCGGTTGTTGTTTCCGGTCGTAAAGCAGACTTTGATTTTAATATTTATCCAAACCCTGTTGGCAACAAAAAGTTAAAAGTTGTATTTACAAATATGCCTCCGGCCGATTATAATATTGCTATATATGATAGCATGGGCAGGATGCTGAAAACCAAGGAATATTCCATCGACAGGGAAGAAGATGCTTACCGCATTAAAATAAAAACTAAAAATCTAAAACCGGGAACTTACTTTTTGCGTGTTAGCAATAGTAAAGGCGTTTTGGAGAAAAAATTTATAAAGCAATAGTGAAGTACGATAAGAGCGATAAAATATTTGAAGGCGGTAGAAAACTACCGGTAATGGAAGAGTTCTATACCATTCAGGGTGAGGGGTTTAATATGGGTTCGGCGGCATATTTTATTCGCATAGGCGGATGCGATGTGGGTTGTAAATGGTGTGATACCAAGCGCTCATGGAATCCTAAAAACTGGCCAACTGTAAACATTGATCCTGTAATTGAAAACGCCCTTAAAACAAAAGGTAAAACAGTTGTTGTTACCGGTGGAGAACCCTCTCTCTATCCTCTGGAATATTTGAGTTCACAACTCCGTTCGCAAGGAATAAAAACCATGGTTGAAACATCCGGGGCAAATATTTTAGATGGTGAATGGGACTGGATTTGCGTTTCTCCCAAGAAAAACAAACCGCCGCATCCATCAATGTTTGAGCGCGCCAATGAGTTAAAAATAATTATCGAAACTGCTGAAGATTTTAAGTGGGCTGAGAAAAATGCAAAACAAGTTAAGAAAGACTGTCTTTTATTCCTTCAACCCGAATGGAGCAAGGCCGAAAAAATGATGCAGGAGATTATCGATTACATAATGGAAAACCCTAAATGGAAAGTTTCTTTACAGGCTCATAAATTTATGAAAATTCCATAAAAAAGATTTCCTAATCAATTACAATTCAACATTTTAAGTAAGAAGGTTATTTTGCTATTATATAAATAACTTATTGCAAACAACCACATCAATTATTTGTTTGTCAAGCAATAGAAACTAATTATTAAAGCATGAAGAAATCATTATTATTAGTGCTTATTGCAATATTCTATTTTGGATCATTGCAATTAAGTGCTCAAACAACCCAAACCTTAAATAGAAATTATTCTGAACATCCATATTGGATAGAAATGATGCAGGATCCAACGGCTGATTTTAATGAAACGGTGGAAGCTTTCAACCAATATTGGGATGGTAGAGAAATAACCAAAGGCTGTGGATACAAACCTTTTAAAAGATGGGAATACCACTGGCGTAGTCGTTTAAATGAAGACGGAACTAGAAGAATGAATTCTGAAGTTTTCAACGAATTCAATAACTTCAAGGCATCCTATGCCAATAGAGATAATGATTTCGAGGGTGACTGGACAAATTTAGGTCCCATAGAAAAGCCGGGTAATTCCGGAACTGGTCAGCCCAATGGAAATGGAAGAGTTAATGCACTTGATTTTGACCCAAACAATGCTGATATTATTTATGCAGGGGCTCCTGCCGGTGGCTTTTGGATTAGCCAGGATGGTGGCGAAACCTGGGATAGTTATACTGATAACCTCCCGACTTTAGGTGTATCCTCTATAGCCGTTGATTATGTTAACACTTCTCTTATTTATATGGGAACCGGTGATCGTGATGCCGGTGATGCTAACGGAATGGGAGTTTTTAAAAGTACCGATGCCGGACAAACATGGGTGCCATGGAATACAGGAATGGGAAACCGGACGGTAGGCCGTTTATTAATGCATCCACAAAATAATAATTTGATTTTTGCTGCTACCGATGGTGGACTTTATAAAACTGTTGATGCCGGAGCCAACTGGTATCAGGTAAAAAGTGGAAATATTAAAGAAGTTGTTTTTAAAGCCGACGATCCAAATGTTGTTTTTGCCTCAGGAAGTGGAAATTTTTATCGCTCGGCAGATGGAGGAGAATCTTTCACACAAATTACATCAGGTATTGGATCAGCTTCTCGGGCAGTTATTGCTGTAAGCCCTGCTAATGCAGATGTGGTTTATTTTCACACAGTTAGCGGAAGTGCCTATGCTGGTATTTATCGCTCTGATGATGCCGGGTTGAATTTTGTTTTAAAATCAACTACTCCGAATGTTATGGGCTACGATTGTAATGGTGGTTCAGGAGGACAGGGCTGGTACGACCTCGATGTGGCCGCTGACCCAAATAATGCTGATGTAGTTTATTCTGCTGGTGTTAATATTTGGAAATCTATAAATGGAGGATCAACCTGGACAATGTGCTCTCACTGGTATGGTGGTTGCAGTAAACCTGCAGTTCACGCCGACCAACATGTATTGGAATTTTCTCCTGCCGACGGTAAATTATATGCCGGTAACGATGGAGGTGTTTATGTTTCCGATGATAATGGTACTACATGGGAGGAACTTACCTCAGGCCTTGCAATTTCTCAAATTTATAAAATCGGACAGGCAAAAACTGATGTAAATAAAGTAATGAATGGTTATCAGGATAATGGCTCAGCAACCTCTCTGGAAGACGGTTTCTTAACTGTTATGGGTGGAGATGGTATGGATTGTACCTATGATCATACCGACGACACTTATGCTTATGGTGAGTATTATAACGGACAAGGAATTTCCCGAATCGTTAATAATCAAAATCAGGGTGGTATTTCCGGCGGAATTAGCGAATCAGGCGACTGGGTAACCCCTATTGCACTTGATGTTACAGAAAATGAAACCATGTATGTAGGAATGCAGAATGTTTGGAAAAGTTCCAATATTCGTTCAAACAATGTGTCATGGCAAAAAATTACAAATATTGGTGGTGGTAACTGTAATGTGCTGGAGCAGAGTGAAGCAAATAACGATATTATGTATGTTTCCAAATACAATGGGAACTTTTACCGAACAGATAACTTAAGTAGTGCAAACCCTAATTGGATAGATATTTCCGACCAATTACCTACTAGTGGAAATGCTACCGATGTGGAATCAAATCCATTTGATGAAAATGAGGTTTATATAACTATCAATTCAAAAGTTTATAAATCATCCGACAAAGGTTTAAGTTGGGATGAAATTACCTATAATATTCCAAATGTATCAACCAATACAATAGAGTATTATAAAAATGATGAAGAAGGTTTGTATGTTGGAACAGATGCAGGTATTTATTATAAAAATGCTAATATGACGGAATGGGTTCTTTTTTCACAAAATTTCCCCGTTTCAGCAAATATTACAGAAATAGAAATTTTTATTGATGAGAATAATCCTTCCAATGATGTAGTAAAGGCTGCCACCTACGGGCGCGGACTTTGGTCATCACCAGCTTATTATGGAACTCCCACAGCCAATTTCGAGTCGGATGAAACAAATGTTCCCAGTGGTTGTATGGTAAATTTCTTTGATAAATCAAGTGGAGTTCCACATTCATGGAACTGGACTTTTGAAGGGGGAACTCCTTCTTACTCAACGGAAAGAAATCCGACAAATATTCAATATCTTGAGGAAGGCACTTTTGAAGTTACTTTAACTGTTACTAATCCTGCCGGTCAGGATGTAAAAACAGTAAGTTCTTATATTACAGCTAATTCTGCTATGCTTCCTTTGGTAGATTTTATGACTGCAGATAGTGTAATTTGCAGCAATCAGGCATCAACTTTTGTTGATATGTCGGAGGGTTGTCCTGTGGCATGGAATTGGACTTTTGAGCCTGCAACGGTAAACTTTATTAATGGAACCGACGCCAACTCACAAAATCCGCAAGTTAGTTTTGATGAAGCCGGAATGTATAATGTTTCTTTAGAAGTTACAAATTCGGCAGGAAACGCTGAACTTACCAAAAACGATTATGTTAAAGTTGGTGGTCAGTCTTTACCATATTTAGATGGTTTTGATGGCATTACATTAAGTAGTTCGGGTTGGGAAGTTGATAACCCTGATGGAGGTAAAACATGGGCCGTAAGTGAAGTAGGAGGAGCATCAGGGCCTACAAATGCAGCCTGGATGAATTTCTACAACTATACCTCAATGTCGGCAAGAGATTATATGAATTCACCTCTTTTGAGTTTTGTGGGATATGAAAATGTTCTGCTTTCTTTCGATTATGCTTATGCTCAGCGTTATAATCAAAAGGATTCGTTAATTGTAAATGTTTCTTCCGATTGCGGAGAAACATGGACAAGGGTTTATGCCAATGGCCCTGATGGGGAAGGCATATTTGAAACATCAGAACCAACAACTTCATTTTTTGAGCCAAATGTAGTTGAAGATTGGGCAGGTAGCGGTTATGGTGCTTCTAAACCAATAATCGACTTAAATCAATGGGCAGGAATGGGAAATATTAAAATTCAGTTCGAAAGTTTCAACCAATATGGTAATAACCTCTATATTGATAATGTAGAAGTTAGCAATACTTTGGGATTATTTGATGAGGATAATAATTCTGATATTTCAATTTATCCAAATCCTGCAAGAGATAATCTCACTGTGATTTTAAGAGATAATAAAAACTATAAACTTAGCATCTCTAACTTACAAGGTCAAATTCTTATGGAAAATGAAATTTCTTCGGCCCAAAGCCGCATTGACATAAGCAAATTACCAAAAGGAGTTTATGTAATTAGTATTGAAAATGCAGAAAATTCTGCAACAAGAAAATTGATAGTACAATAACTTATTACTGATAATATTTTTCCTGAAATTCAGGAATAAAAAGCATCCTTGGTTTTAATATCGGGGATGCTTTTTTAATAGAAAAACGTTTATAAATTTCAAAAATATGGTGGTTAAAAGCAGTAGGCTTCGTTAGTACGAGATTAGAGGATTAAAAGATCAGAAGATGAGAGGATGAGAGGATCAGAAGGTGAGAGGATGAGAGGATCAGAAGGTGAGAGGATGAGAGGATCAGAAGGTGAGAGGATGAGAGGATCAGAAGGTGAGAG
>JBFFLX010000048.1:0-21953 GCA_041554435.1 Bacteroidales bacterium | reverse complement strand
TTCAAAACCAACAGATTCAAAACCAAAACGTCTTTTTATAAGGGCTGCCCCACGACTGGCTTTCTTTGTGGCTGCTTCACCAACGGTAAGCCTGAATTCAACCCAATCGTTTTCCTTACCATAACCCAGTCTTTCAAAATGCGTCTGGTAATAATCTTTATTATGCACCGAAGCGATGGATGGTAAATATTCAAAACCCTCTATCAATAATCCTTGTTGATCAATGTTTGTAAACCCCAATGGACCATGAACGAGTTTCATGCCTTTTTCCTTTAGCCATGTTTCGGCTAACTCAAATAGTTTATCGCTAACTTCCTTATCATCAATAAATTCGGGGCGGTTTATGCGGCCATATTTTTTATTGGTTTTCTCATTATAATTATGGTTGATTATTGCTCCTATTCGACCTGCATTTTTGCCATCTTTTTCTACCATCCAATATGCAGCTTCACAAAATTCATAAGCCGGGTTTTTATCCTTACTCAATGAAAAAATTTCATCTTTTTTAATCGGAGGAACCCAGTTTTCATCTTTTTTGTAAAGATCAAAAGCAAAATCTACAAATTGTTTTATCAACTTTTTGCTGTTAACTTCAATAACTTTTAATGACATAGCATATAGTTTGGTTTGCGATACAAAAGTAAAGCAATAATCCACTAAATAAAAACAATAAGTTATAAACCTATATTCATTTCTTCAAAATACGATGATGCTTTCACAAGGGCAATAGTACCAAGGTCCTGATACAAACTGTCGGCTCTTTCGATAAACTCTTCTTCTTTGCCTTCGGTTACTTCGGCAAGGCCAAGAAAAATTAAATCGGCATTTGCTGATTCTCTCTTGATAATCTGATTAACAGGAAGTCGGTCTTTTTGGTTGTTAATAATCCTCACCTCAGCATCCATTCTCATTTTAGAAAGTGCTCCTTTAGCTTCATTATAAATTTCTTGCTTTTGTGAGTTCTTATAATTAATCAGCAATATTCTAATATTAGCATGCCGCCAATTATAGGAAGTTCTGAGATGTTTTATCAATGAAAGAATAAGGTTTCCGTTATTTGACCCACCTCGCCACCAGATATCAATATTATTATAGTTGCCGAATTTCTTATCTTTATCGTAATCCAGCATCACTATATTCAAGTCAAGATCGCATAAATGCTTATACATTTTTGCAAATCCATATGGATCTTCAGTTTCTCTACCCCAACCCAAAATAACAGTATTCGGCTCCACGCCGGAAAAACCATAAGTTGCTGCTATACTTTCTATTCCCTTATAAATATTATTACATTCCTGAAGGCGGGTAAACACACCTTCCGTTTCAAAATCATCATCTTTTGTAAGTGCTTGCTTGTGCTTTGGAAATAATACTTTAGATGTTTTGTTTAGAACAAGAATAAAGTTGGATATCAGTCCGTAATTCCCCACAAGGGATTTTCCAAACTCAATAAGGTAAGGTCTGCTTGAAGTTCCACCGCTGAAGAGTAAAATATTAGGTCTCCAGTTTCTTATGTTGTCGTTGGATTTCGACAGCATGGTAAGCAGTTTTCGAAGCACCGAAGAGCCTACACTTTGCCAAACATCTCCAAACTCAAGGTTAAGTTGTTTTCGGCTAATCAGATGATAAACAACAGCTAATACTGCTAAAGCTCCAAACATTGAAACTACATCCAGTTGAAACATTATAAAGAAACTTGCAAAAAACCCAATTATTCCAACCCAAAGTGATATTTTGAAGGACGGTCGAAAGTCGGTGCTCGCCCATTTTTCAAGAGCAAATGCAAGATTTATAAATCCGTATGCAGTGAGATAAAACATAGTAACAACCCCGGCAATTATATTCAAATCTCCTATTAATATTCCGATTTCTGAAATTATAAATGTGAATATCAGAGCGTTACGCGGCTCGTTATTTACGCCATAACCTTTTCCTAAAACTTTTGGAACTATTCTGTCCTGCGCTATGGCCTGAATAATTCTGGGACCGCCCAAAATGCCTCCCAATGCTGATGATAATGTTGCTCCCCACAATCCTGCAATAACTAAAGCAGGTATCCAGGCAAGAGCCATAATAACATTATAATCTTCTATAAGTAGTTGTTGATCGACGAAAAAATATAATGTTAAGGCCAATGAAACATAAACTATAAGACCAACACTAATTGAAAGTAAAGTACCTCTCGGAATATCTTTTTTAGGATTTTTTAAATCACCTGACATAGCAACTCCTGCTGTAAACCCTGTTACCGCTGGAAAAAAAATAGCGAATACCTGTTCGAAACTAAAGTCATGGAAGGGCTTGATAACTTCATGTGGTTCTGTAGGTGGTTGGTGATTCATTATCAAACCGATAATGAGTGAAATTAATGATAAAGCGATTGCTCCTAAAATGAAAAACTGGGATTTAATTGCAACATTTGTGCTTATAAATGCTATGATTACTAAAATTATAAGTACTCCAGAACCGACAATTCTCACATCATTTATACTTATTTGGGTAATACCTGTAAGTTCCTGAATGTAAGCTATAGAAAGGAAGTTTTCAGTAAAACCAACGATATACAATGAAATAGAAAGTGCAGTTCCAACAAACAGTGTAATACCAATAGATCCTCCCACTGGCAGACCCAGAGATCGTGAAAGCAAATAGTAAATTCCACCTGCTTCGATTTTTTTATCGGTAGCAATGGACGATATGCTTAAACCTGTGGTGATAGATATTACGTGAGCCAAAAGTATAACGGCAAGTGTTCCCCATAATCCTGCAACACCTGTTACCCAACCCAGACGCATATACATTATAACGCCAAGTATGGTAAGTATTGAAGGGGTAAAGACTCCGGCAAAGGAACCATACTTTTTTACTTTTTCACTCATGAATTACAGCCGTATTTGTAGTTAATTTGGATAATATTTTTGTAAAGATAAATTTTCTTCGGAACTTAATTGTCAGAGATTTTCTATTTTATAATTATAATTAATATTTCTTTCCTTCAATCCGCTTAGCATGAAATCGACGATTTGTTGGTTTTTACCAAGGTATTCAGGGAAGCAAACGCCTGCCTTAGTATACAGTTGTTTATCAATCATTCTTAATGCAACAGAAGCTGTATATCCGGTTGTTCTGGCCATGGAATGTATACCAGTATTAGGATCGTATTCATCGTATAATTCAAAACTATGACGCATTTTTTTGCCATCTTTATCACCCACAGCAGTTATTCTCATAACTGTTATATCTACTTCATTTTCATTTAGTTTCCATTGGTCGAAAAGGATATTGCTGGTCATTTCCAGAGGGGAAATCAAGCCTTCTTTAGTTTGCATTTTTTCCGTATTAAAGAATCCATTATCGGCTAATAATTTAATTTTAGATGCATAACCAGGATAGCGAAGAGTTTTTTCATACATATTTTTTGCTTTAATAGTCCATAGCAGTGAGCGCAATCCATCGCTATTAAAAGCCTCAAGTGTACCTACATTTTCAAATTCCAAATGCTCAATTTCAGTGAGAGCAGGTTTTTCAACTATTTCTCCATTTTCAACCATCCTTGCTGTCCTGGTATATTCTTCAATAACATCAGTAGGGGAAAAAACGGCTTTGTATTCCCATGGCAGGGTCCTGACTTTCGGTAGTCCTCCCACAAAAATCTTTAAGCTATCTATGGAGTCGAGTTTTGATGAGGCATAACCACTGAGTAAATTACTCATTCCCGGAGCCACACCAATATCACATATTACTTTTACGTTATTATCAATTGCCAATTGGTTTAATTCTTCAGGATTTTCCGGATAAAAGGCAATATCGATAGTGTCGGTTTTGCTTTTAATACAATATTCCAGAGTTTTAAATCCCATAAAGCCGGGCGTTGCATTAACAGCAAAATCAAAATCCCTGAGCAGGTCGATAACAATTTTCTCTGAACTCAAATCAGCAGTTATGGTTTTTATGTTTTTGTTGGAAATGTTTTGAAGTTTATTTTTGTCTATATCAGCAACACTTACTTCATATTCGTTTTTTGCCGCTAAATCAAGGGCTATTGGCATACCAACTAATCCACATCCCAACACAAGGACTCGTTTATTTTTAAGACTCATAGTTTTTTTTCTCAAAAATAGAATTATTGTAGATGTGATTGTAAAATGTTGAAAAATTAAAGAGTTTTTAAACAAACTTAGTAGCAAACTATATCATGAATAGAGAAACCGTTTGCTCCCGCCTGGAGGCCAAAGATGGTTTCGTCCACTGTATCTTTTGCAGTGAGAGAAATTACTGGTGTAGAATATTCTTTTCTGAATTTTCGGCATATTTCTATACCACTCATTCCAGGTAACATCCAGTCAAGAAGCAATAAGTCGTATTCGCCACTCATTGCCATTTCCAGACCTTTCTTGCCATCATAGGCAACATCTACAGCATAGGATTCTTCAATAAGCCCCTGTTTGACAAATCTTTCTATACCTTACTCGTCTTCGACAACTAAAATTCTCATATTGCAAAAATTGCTAAAATATTTTAGGAAAAAATTTTGGAAACTTAGAATCTCCTTGAATTTTGTTGGCAGGAATTCTCATTCCTAAAAAAATGATTTTCAGTAAAATTACAAAATAATATGATTTGAATCATTGTTTTTAGATCAGGTGTTCAGTATTAAGACGCAGAATATTAACTAGTTACAGGAGGCTTTATTTTAGGTTTAAGGCGCGTTTTAAATTTTAGTTGAGATAGTAAAATACCAACAATTACTGTAAGCATTCCAATTATTTTTATGGCGTAAAATTCTTCCCCAAGGAAAAAATATGAAGTAATTGCTGCGAAAATAGGTATGAGGTTGGTATATATATTTGCCTTGGTTAGTTCCAGGTGTTTAATAGCATAAGCATATAAAACATAACATACCGATGATCCAAAAATGGCGAGCATAATCAAAGATAAGATTGTAATCATATCAGGTGTTATATCTACAAATGCCTCAAAATCATAATAAAAGAATAATGGAATGAATAGGAGGGAACCTAAAAAATTTTGATTGGCTATTACTGTTAATGGTGAATAATGATCGGTAAGTTTTTTCACCATTACCGAATATATTACTGCTGAAAATACCGCTAAAAACAATAAACTTATTCCTAATCCGGAGGCATTCAAACTATAATCATTTTTCAAAATAAGCATTAAAACTCCTGAAAATGAAATTATTAAGCCTAATATATTGAGTACGCTTAATTTCTCCTTGAAAAACCTTTTGGCAGCAAATGGTGTGAAAATAGGTATGGTTGAAATTATTACGGCACTTACTGTTGCCGACACCATGCTTAATCCATAATACTCGCCTATGAAATATAAAAACGGGTTGAATATAGAACTGACTATAAGAAGTTTATAGTGCTTTTTATCTATTTTTTGATATTGATTGGTTATTAGCAGAAATGCAATAAGAAGTATTGATGACAAGAATAATCGTATTGTAACTGTGGTGAGAGGCGTATAGGTTTCGAATACAATTTTCGACCAAACGTATGTAATTCCCCAAAAGAGCATAGCCGTGGCGGCTGCTATATGTACTAATGGGTTTTTCATTATTTATGAGCGCCCCTCTTCGTTTAGTATGGAAGTATAATGCTTTAAACTTCTTAAAATAAGTACCATAACTATTGCTGCCAATAATATGTAATGCGCAGTACTCTCTAATTCAAAGCCGCCGTTATCAAAATATATCCTCAAATCATAAATAAAAACGAAACCCACAACTGTCGCCAAAACTCCTGAGTATTCTCTTCTAAGTACACTTACAAATGAAAATGGAACAATATTTTTTGTGTATTTTTTTAAAGATGGAATGAAAGAGGGAGTTTTGTTTGCCCAGTTCATATAGGTGTCTCCAAATTTTCTTTCGAGAAATCTCTCTTCTGCGTACATTATCCTTTCGTAATAAAGCCAGAAGGCAAGAGTTACAATTATTACAAACGACCAGTTAAACGTAAATAACACTATGCCAATCCACATAAAATAGTTTCCTACATAAAGTGGATGTCTAACTGTTGAATAGATTCCTGTGGTATTTAAACTCTCTGCAACCTGCCCCTCTTTGGTGTTTCTTCCACTGGTTCCCTTTGGCGTTGTTGCAATGGATATCGACCTGATTACCAAGCCTAAAAAACTAAGAGCGATAGCAAAATAAGTTATAATATTTTGTGTTTGAAGGTTTAAATAACTTATGTCTGTAAAATAAATTACAGGTATTGCAGCAATAAATAAAACTATGGGAATTTCACCTCTGTGCTTAAACAGGAAGTTTCCCTCTTTTTCAAATGTATTGACTAAAGCCATGAATTATAAAAATTTTTGCAAAGATATTTTTTTTTTGAAGCGAGAAGTTAAGAATGAATTAACAACTAAAAACTAAAAATGAATAACTAAAAATTAAAAATGAATAACTAAAAATGAATAATTAAACCACCAATGACTGATGACCAATGACCAGTCTTCAGTTGGCAGTCTTCAGTAGGCAGTCTTCAGTAGGCAGTCTTCAGTAGGCAGTCTTCAGTAGGCAGTCTTCAGTAGGCAGTCTTCAGTAGGCAGTCGCCAGTCTTCAATAGGTACCACCAATGACTAATGACTAATGACTAATGACTAATGACTAATCCCCAATGACTATAAAAAATGCACTCCATCACTGAGTTTCACAAAATAAACATCTGGATAAATATTTGTTTTTGTATGATAATCCTGAGTGATTTTCTGTTCAAACTCTTCTTTATATGTACTTTTTATTAAGTTAATAGTGCATCCTCCAAAACCACCTCCCATCATCCGTGAACCTAAAACAAAATCCATATTTTTTGTAATGTCGACTAAAATATCTAACTCTTTGCAACTAACTTCGTATTCTGATTTCAGTCCTAAATGTGATTGATACATTAGATTGCCAAATTTATCATAATCGTTGTTTTCCAATGCGTTACATGCGTCAATAAGCCTTTGATTTTCTTTTATTACATAAGTACATCTTTTGTAAACAGTTTGGTCAAATTCCGATTTGTGTTCACTTATTAGTTTTAAACTTATATCCCTTAAGGAAGAAATACTTTCGTCATATTTTTTAAGAATAGAAACACCTTTTTCGCATTCTTTTCTGCGCTGGTTATATTCAGAGGAGGCCAGCTGGTGTTTAACTTTTGTATCAACCAAAGCAATGAGATGATTTTTCATACTCAATTGATAATAGGAATGTTGGTGTGTACGACAATCGAGTTTGAAAACCTGTTCGGTTTTTCCAAAAACAGATGCGTATTGATCCATGATTCCGCACATAACACCTGCGTATTCATGTTCTGCTTTTTGCGACATTTTAACCAAATGATAATCACTATATTTGGTTTTAAATATTTTGTTTAAGCCGTATGCAAAACCACATTCCAAGGCAGCAGATGAAGAAAGTCCGGCTCCGATAGGAATATTACCTCCAAAAACGCAATCGATACCTTTAATATTTACATTTTCCTTCCTGAATTGTGCCAAAACTCCCAATAGGTAAAGAGCCCAGTTTTTATTGCCTACATTTTTGTTAATCTCAGTGCTTGTAAATTCTTCATCAAAATCTATTGAATAAAAACGAAATACGCCTTCCTGATTTTCAGCCATGGCAAGAAAAATACTCCTGTCAATTGCTGCCGGGAGAACATAACCCTCGTTGTAGTCGGTATGTTCACCAATGAGATTTATTCGGCCGGGGGCTTCTATTAGGATTGGATCTTTTTGATAAAGTTCTGAAAATTTATTTTTAATTATTGTTACTAACTTATTATTAATCATTATTTTAACTTATGATGAAAGTGTTTCGGCCTTCATTTTGTTTTTTGACAAATTTAGGATTAATTCTCGTTTTATATTATTCACAAATTTGTATAAATTTGATGTTTTTTAAGATTATTATGAAATCGTTATTAACCAAGTTGCTCATTTCATTTATTGTAGGAATAGTTTATTTGCTTGGTCATTTTTATGTACGAACATTCTCACCGCGCATTTATGATTATTTAAAGGAAGTTAATCCCGACACTCTATTATCCTTGCAAATATTTTTTTTAGTCCTAGTCCCGATTAGCATTGCATTATGGTTGAAACAAAAGGAGAAAGATAAATTGGCCCTAACTTTTGCCGCCTTTGCTAATATTTTTTCTTTTCAATTATTTATTCAATCCTTAAGGTTTATTACAGCACCGATTGTGTGTACACCAGTAGTTTTTAATATGCATTTCATTATTTTTCATATGGCTGCCTTCCTGTTTGGTATAGTTGTTTTATACCTTTCTGTAAACATGGTCAGGAAGCACAGGCTTTGGATATTGCTTTCATTTTTAGGAGTTTATCTTTTTGATATTGCTGTGGTTCAGGGCTGGTTTATAGTGTTGTATTATGGTTATGAAATTTAATTAATGGACCTGCTCCATACTTATGTTAAAAGTTTTATTCCATAAAAAAAGGTCGTCTATTTTACACAGACAACCTTCTTTTTTTGTAGCGAGACCGAGAATTGAACTCGGGTCCGTCAACCGACGGATATTATAATGCCGATAGTTACAACAAAGGAGCAGATTGAACGGAGTGATAATATGTGACATTTGTTGTCTAGTCGGTATGAATCCGACGCAGGAATTTTTTAGCATAAAAAAAATCCCTCAATTAAAAAAATTAAGGGATTGTGTGTAGCGAGACCGAGAATTGAACTCGGGACCTCCGGGTTATGAATCCGACGCTCTAACCAACTGAGCTACCTCGCCATTTGAGGGCGCAAAAATAATTATTTTCTCTTTACAAACAAGGACAATTATTAAAAACTATACCTAACTGATAAAATAAAATTTCTTCCCGCTGCTGCAATGCCAGACGAATATGGTCTGTATCTTTTGTCCAGTATGTTTTCAATGCCCAGAGTGGCAATAAAATTATTACTGAAAACATAAGATCCTTTCATATTTAAAGTCCACCACGATGGCGACCAGGGATTGCCATTATCATCAGTAGCATACATATACGATTTGTCTCTTTCGGAAGGTGCAAGATTGTCGTAAGTAACTGCTGCATTATATGTGGTGTTTATTTCAAATTTTAAGCTCTCCTTTTCATAAATCAACGACGACATACCAAAGAAGGGTGGGGCATGGCGGATAGCATCTCCCTTGTCATCCTCACCTTTGATGTATGTGCCTGAGGTTTTAAATCCCAGATGTTTTGTCAATTTTAGTTTGAAAGTTAAACTGGTTCCGTAAATATTCGCATAGGCAGCATTTACAACAGACTGTACTTTGCTTAACTCTCCATCGTACATAATCGAGTCGGCGCCATTAAAAGTGAAATCACGCCTTACCATGGCATCTGCCAAATAAGAATAAAAAGCGGTAAGTTGAATACTTGCCTGTTCATTAAAATTTTTGTGAATGCCAAATTCAGCGTTATAAAGATATTCGGGCTTTAAATTTTCGTTGGGAACAACAACATTGCCGGGTTCTGAATCAAATACTTTTGCTACATCATCAAGGTTAGGTGCCCTGAAACCTGAACTTAAGTTAATACTCAGTTGCCATTTACCAGGACGATAAACCAAGCCTGTGCTTGCAGTTAATGCTCCCTTATTCAAATTTATTTCAGAATACGGGAATTTATAAAAAGTGGTATCCTTAAACATCGATCTCATACTTATATATGAGTATCTGGCTCCAGCCTGAAAACTTATCGGAACATTTGAAAAGTTCTTTTTATAACTCAAGTAAATGCCTGAATGATAATATTTTGTACCTCCATCAGGATAGCGGCTGGCAACATTTTGCTCATCCCCGCTAAGGATATTTTTCTCCATACCCTCTGATTTAACATCATTGAAAACAAATTCCAATCCGTAGAAAAGTGTATTTGATTCGTTCAACTTTTTATCAAAATCGGCATTAGCCGAAAAAATATTAACGGTTTCGGTTCTTTGCCTGAGCCAGTCGTTATTAAATTTGCGATCGTTTCTGCCTTCCTTTACATTCTGATAGGCAAATACAAAGTCGGCATGATCGTAAAGTTTATTAGATTTATGGAAGTTAAGTTTTAAACTGTTCATTACCCACTGTTGAGGCGAATAGTACCACTGCGAATATTTTGGTTTTCCACTGCTTTCCTGCAGTAGTCTGTCGTAACGTGGAACATCCGATGTTTTCGACATATAAAAACTGTATGTCCAGTCGATACTTTTGCTAAATCGATTACTCAATTTGCTGACAAAGTTTAACTGATTATATGCTGAGAATTTCTGGGCATTGGGCTCACTATTACTAAATACGGAGTCGAAATTGTCAACTCTCTGAACATAATTATTTCTTTGGAGATAGTCGTTTCCATTATTTCCCATTTTAAGGTCATCGAAAGAACTATATGAAAAGGATGCTAAAAATGCCCATTTTTTATTGCTGGAGTTAAAATCGGCATGTAAGGTTCTTTCAAAATTAGCCGAAGAAAATCTTGCCAAAGCATTTCCATTTGTTACCCATTTATCACTGTCGGAGAATTTGGGACTTAAAATATGAAAGTCGATTACTCCTCCCAAAGCATCGCTGCCATAGATATTTGTTCCGGGACCAAAAATCACTTCTGTACTTTCCAAACTATTTACATCGGCTTGTAATACATTCTGTAGATTACCGCTGCGGTATATGGCATTGTTCATTCTAACACCATCAACTATCAGAAGGATAGAATTAGCAGCAAAGCCTCTTAACATCGGACTTCCCCCTCCCAACTGGCTTTTCTGTACGAATACCTCACCGCCATTACTCAGCATGTCGGCCGAGGTTTGGGGATTATTAAAAATAATATCCTTTTTCTTAATAATTTCAATTTTATTGGGTATTTCAGTGGTGTTTTCTTCCCATTTACTTGCTGATACAACTACCTCTTCCAGATTTACAAAACTCTCTATCATTCCAATTCGAAAATTTTGCTTTTCCAAATTCGATTTAGTGCTTGTAATTAAATAGTATGATGTATGTTGAAATGTAATTTTCTCATTGCTGTTAAATTTACTGAGGTCGGCTATTCCAATTTTATTGGAAAGAGCAGTAGTTTTTTTATCACTACTGTATATGAAAACGTTGCTGAGAGGTTCTCCGCTTTGCTTGTCGAAAACAAAAACATTTTGAGCACTTAACAATAGTGAAACAAACATTAACAAAAGAGTTGTCAATATTCGCAATATCTTGAAATACATCGTGATAAAATTATTTCTTGGCGTTATAACCTTTTTGTTTAGCAGCCTCTTCCAGTCGTTTTTGGAACCCCGACTTCTTCTTCTTCGGCTTTTTCTTATTAAGTTCAATTTGTGCTCTTAGTTTGTCTTCGTTTATAAGGTAACGGAAAGCAAACATCTGGCCAAATGTGATAATATTAGCAAGGAAATAATAATAACTCAATCCTGATGCATAATTGTTAAATAATCCAAGGAACATAAGAGGCATGATGTACATCATGGTTTTCATTCCCGGCATTGCCTGGGTTTGTGAGCCCATCATTTGGTTATTTAAGTAAGTATACATAAGTGTTGATACAGTCATTAGCAATGTAAATAAACTTACGTGATCACCATAAAAAGGAATTTCGAAAGGTAGTGTTGCTATAGAATCATAACTTGAAAGGTCGGTAGCCCAGAGGAAAGGTTGTTGCCTTAACTCAATACTTGCAGGGAAAAACCTGAACATTGCAATTAAAATCGGCATCTGTAAAAGCATTGGTACACAACCGGATGCAGGATTGGCTCCTGCCGATCGATAAAGACTCATTACAGCCTGTTGCTTTTTCATTGCATCTTCCTTCTTGGGGAATTTTTTTGACAGTTCATCAACTTCAGGCTTCAATACCCTCATTTTTGCCGACGACATATAAGTTTTGTATGCAATAGGGAAAAGGATGGTTTTTAGCATAATGGTAAGTAGTAGAATTACAATACCATAGTTCCAGCCATAACCTCCAAGCCAGTTAAAAACAGGAATTACCAAATACTGGTTTATCCAGCCTAAAATAAAGAAACTCCAACCGATAGGGATTTGGCGTTCCAACTCCATATCATATGAACTTAATCTTTTGAAATCGTTGGGACCAAAATAAAGTTGCATCGGGAATTTTGTCGTTCCCATAATATTTATTGGTATTCCTAAATCGACATCCATTGTTTTTAGATATCTGTCGGCACTCGGGTTTTCCTGAATTGAAATATTTAACTTTCCATTATCAAAACCTTGTTTTGCAATTATTGAAGAACTGAAAAACCTCTGCTTAAACGAAACCCATTGTAATTTTGTTCTGATATCTTCTTCGTCGTCATCAGTCTCCGACATATAATCAACGTCGTCATTCAGAAACCTATAATATATAGTCGATCCATTAAATTGGTCAATATTTATTTCCTGTTGTCTTAAATCAGCATGCCAGTTTAAGCCTATTGAATTGGCATTTAATATGCTGCCCATATTAACAAGGTTTAAATCAAAATCAAGCATATATTCATCACCCTTTAGAGTGTAAACATATTCGATATACTGATTTTTGTTAAACTGACCTTCTCCCTGATCGGTATACAAACGCATGCTAAAAGAAATGCTGTCGTTACCGCTGGATATTAATTTAGTCTCAGTTGTTGATGGCTGAAAATAGAAATCATTGGTATTTATTATCCTGTTATTGGAGAAAAAGGAAAATCCGAATTTTGAAGTATTCGGGTTAAATAGCATTAAAGGAAGCGAGTCGTAGGTTTTAAAGGTTTTCAATTCTACATTAACAATGTGGCCGCCTTTTTTAGTTATCTCAGCTTTTATTAAATCATTTTCAATAAAAAACGATTCATCTTCACCTTTGGCAGAGTTTGCAAAAACATCATATTTCTGAACTTTTGAACTGTAATCGTCAGAAACATTAGTGTTTAGGTCCGTTCCCGAAGTCTCAAGCAGTTGTTCAGTTTTTACTTCATCAGTTTTGGCATTCTGGGCTTCGGCTTTTGCAAGTTCTATCTGTCGTTGCTCTTTTACTCTTTGAATTGAGTCGGCTATATGTTGCTTTTGTGCTAATTCTTCTGCAGAAGGGGTCATAAATACTGTATAACCAATCATTATAGCAGCAATGAGTACAAAACCAATTATCGAATTTTTATTCATTTTAAGTCTATTTTACAAGCCTGCAAAGATAAGTAGAATTAATTTACAAAGAAAACCTAAAAAAAACCTAAAAAGACTTGACAAATGATCAAAAAAGTTATATTATTGTGATATCAAAATAATATCATTATTAATTAGTGAAATATTGAGATAAAAACTGAATATAAGTTATATATAAAAAATATCAGGATTTTGTTGGTTGTACATATTAAAAATAAATTTAAGATTTTGTTATTAATTAATATTTAAAGAAATGAAAAAAGAAATTGAATTTACACCTGCTTCCGGTTATCTGGCTCTGATTATTATTGTGATAATGATAGTAGCGCCAGTATTGGCTATAGTTTTTATGAAAATGCTATGGTCTATTCCAATATTAATTTTAGGAATAATAGGTATTCCCGGATTTTTAATTGTTAATCCTAACGAATCCAGTGTGCTCACACTATTTGGTAAATATAAGGGTAGTGTTCGGGAGAATGGATTTTGGTGGACAAACCCTTTCTTTGTTAGAAAGAAAATTTCGCTAAGAGCGAGAAACCTTGATAGTGAGCCAATAAAAGTTAATGACAAGATTGGAAACCCGGTTATGATAGGTGTTGTTTTAGTTTGGAAAGTGCGTGAAACATATAAGGCGGCTTTCGAAGTTGATGATTATGTACACTTTGTTGATATTCAGAGTGAGGCAGCCATCAGAAAACTGGCTGGACATTATCCTTATGATAATTTTGAAGTAGAGGATGCTGAATTAACTTTACGCAGTGGTGGAGAAGAGGTAAATTCAGTTTTGGAAAACGAAATATCCGAAAGGCTAATGATAGCTGGTATTGAGGTAATTGAGGCAAGAATAAATTATATTGCTTATGCTCAGGAAATTGCAGGAGCAATGTTAAAACGCCAGCAGGCAACTGCAATTGTGGCTGCCAGAGCCAAGATAGTAGAAGGTGCCGTTGGTATGGTAGAAATGGCCCTGGAAATGCTTTCAGAAAAGGCAATCATTGATTTGGATGAGGAGAAAAAAGCAAGTATGGTGAGTAATTTAATGGTTGTGCTTACCTCTGATAAAGACGTAAGTCCCATTGTTAATACAGGCAATATTTATTAATAAAATGGTGAAAGTTTACTATAAAGAGGTTCAGAAATTCGGTTCAATCCCCTTGTACTTTGCAATGGGATTGATATATCTATCCACCTTGGGGTTCTTTTTCTATGCTTTAGTTAATGAATTTGTTTACCATGGAAATGCCATAGAGGGACATATGACTTCGGATGGATTGATAATATCATCGGTTTTAACAGTTGTAATAATTATGGTTTCAGCTTACCTTTTATTCGGCTCAAAATTGATAACAGAGATAAGCGAAAACTCTATAAATTATCGATTTCCTCCCTTTATTAAAAAGTATAAAATTATTGATAGGGAAAGCATTTCTTCATGGGAGATAAGAAAATATAAGCCTATAAAAGAGTATGGAGGCTGGGGCATAAGGTATTCACCAAGAAAGAAAGGTTTGTATGGTAAAAAAGTGGCTAAAAAAAATTCTGCCGTAAATGTAAAAGGAAATATCGGCTTGCAATTAGTATTTAAAAATGGTGAACGTTTACTAATTGGAACTCAACGTCAGGAGGCAATCAGGAGAGCAATGAAAAAAATATATAATAAATAGAAAAACAAAAAAGGTAAAAAATTATTATGGCTAAAAAGAAGGCATTTGTTTTACGAATTCAGCCTGAAATGATGGAAGCGTTGGAAAAATGGGCACAGGACGAATTTAGGAGTGTGAATGGTCAGATTGAATATTTGCTGAATGCCGCTTTGGTAAAGTCGGGAAGAAAAAAAGCAGATAAAAAATAAATTATTAATACTAAAAATTAGTTAATTTAAGAATTAAGTTTGTTGTATACATCCATAACCTGTGGGATGAGAAAATGCTCTTCATCATTAATTATCACAAAATCAGATCTTTCAACTTTAATCTTCTCGTCCATTTGGTTGCTCATTCGTTCTTCAACTTCCTGTTTATTTGAATTATCCCTTTTCAGAACTCTTTGTAAGCGAAGTTCATATGGCGCTGAAACACAGATAACAAAGTCGAATTTATTTTGTAATGAATATTCAAAAATTATCGCAGATTCGTGAATTGTAAAAGGTACATCTTGCTTCGAGTTAAGCCAATTTTCGTACTTATCTACTACCAGTGGATGTATATAAGAAGTAAGTTTTTTTAATTTATTTTCATCATTAAAAATAATATTAGCCAGTATTTTAAAATCGATATTGTTATTTTCATCCAAAATTTCATTTCCAAACAATTTGCAAACTTCTAACTTTACTGTTTCAATACTATAAAGTTTTTTGGTTTCAGTATCAGCATTAAATACTTTTATCCCAAGAGTTTCAAAAACTCTTGAAACCGTTGTTTTTCCGCTACCTATATTTCCTGTAAGGCCAATTCTAAGCATTACTTAATAATTAGAAATTCAATCTCCGAGGGCTGTATTCTTATTGCGCTCACGGTTTCGGGATACTCTGTAACTTTTAATTGTAGTTTGCTGGCTTTTAGTACATCTATTCCATCGAAATTTGGCATAACCCTGAATTGTGTTTTTCTTATTTCAGAGAAATCCTTTAGGGCTACTGTAAAGAAAACTTTAACTGTTTTCGGAAAGGCCTTTAATGTATAATTTGAATTCGATAAATCAATGGGAATTTCTATGCTGGATTCGGTATATTTCTCAACTTCAGCCGTAATGTTTACTGTTTTGGTTGAAATATTGATGACATCAGGGGCGGGGTTTATTAGTTTAATTATCTCATTAATATTGCTTGAAATATTCTCTATCTTTTTGTATTTTGTAAAAATGTAGTCGATGGTGTCAATTATATTTCCGGGTCCATAAATTGTAACCTTAGCAGGCTTGATTTTTACCGGTCCGTATAAATCATACTGGGGAGCAAAGATAAATTCAGTTGAATTATATACATTGATTTGTTTTTGAGTTAACTTTTCCATTACAAACCTTAGTTTCTGTAACGACATCTCAACTTCATTGGATTCAATGCCTATTTCATCAGCCATTTTGTCCCTTAAACTTGTCGTATTTATATAGTATTGATTTTTACCATAATTGTTTATATCACATTCATCCAGGTCAATATCTAATACTCTGGAACTGCTAAAAAGATTTAGTTTAAGCATTTTAAATCCATTAGCATCTATGCTGATTTTTACACTTGAATCAATAAGAGTTGTTAATCTTTGGTCGGAAGGAGCGTTTTTAATATCAACTTCGAATTCATAAATCTCGCTATAATTACCTGATAATTTGATTAGTAACCAAAAAAATGCAGATAAAAATACGCAGAATAAGAATATAAAATATTTACTTTTATTCTTTTTTCCGTCCTTATGTAAAAGTTGAACTTTCCTATTTGTATTCAATTTGCTCCAAAGTTTAAAAAAAATTCCGAAGCATAAAATTACTAAATACTTCGGAACTTTTATTTTTTAAATAAAAACAATTAAAATTAGCTTTTTAGCATCCTCAATTAATTATTTTTTTGTTTGTCCAACTTCAGATGTATCCATAACAACTGCCGACTTTTCAATAGTAAGTTTTTGTTGATTTCCAACATCAACAGTAACTGTTGTTTCTTTTAATTCGGCAACTCTTCCATGAATACCACCAATGGTTACAACTTTATCACCTTTTTTCAGACTTTCTCTGAATTTCTTTTGTTCCTTATTTTTCTTAGTCTGTGGACGTATGAAGAAAAAATAGAAGACAATTAAGATTAAAAATAAAGGTAACATCGACATCCATTGGTTTTCACCTTCTGCCGCTGCTTCTAATAGTACTAGTAATGATTCCATTTATTTACGATTTTATTAATTATTTTGAGGTAAAACTACCTGCCCTTTTACTCTAAGTGTTGTTTTATTAGGCTGTGTATTAGCCATAATTGTTATTGCTTTATTTTGAAAACCCGATTTATGTTTCGAGTCGAACGTAACTTCAATATATTCAGTTTCTCCTGATTTTACCGGAACTTTTGGGTATTCACCTACAGTACATCCGCAAGTAGTGCTTACACGGCTTATTAAAAGAGCCGATTTTCCGGTATTGGTAAACTTAAAATTATAAGTAACTTTCTCACCCTGAATAATTTTACCAAAGTCGTGTTCAACTTTCTCAAAAGTCATAACCGGGGTTTCTGAATTTCCAACTTCACCAACAGCACTCTTTGAGTTATTTACAACATCTGTAGAAATTTTGCCTCCATTGTTTTCACATGATGTAAATACAAATACTGTAAAAAATGATAAAATTAAAATTAAATATTTCATGATAATTATGTTTTAAAATTTTAGTTTCCTCTTATTATGCTTACCGATCCTTTGTAAACATCAGTTCCTTTTGGCCCGGTTGCTTTTAATACGTAATAATATACTCCATCGGGTAATTTACCTCCATCCCAGTCATTTTGGTAATCATCATCCTTGAAAATAATCCTGCCATGACGGTTAAATACAACCAGTTTGGTTGATTCATAATAATGATTCGGTGTATAAAATCCCTCCGCATCTTTAGCTTTTAAGCCTTCTTCACCGCCACCACCTTGTGTTGACTGGGGCTCCGTAATCCTAAAAACATCATTAACACCATCACTATTAGGTGTAAATACATTTGGAATAAAAAGCCTCATGGGAATAACCTTTACCTGATGTGTAAATAATGTGTCACACCCTTGTTCGTTTATTGCTGTAAAATATACCAAAAAGTCCTTACCGCCATCTTCAATTTCCTGGTCATTTAATATGAACCTATGAATTGGATTTGCCAGTGATGAGTTTACAGTATCATTATCGTCATTAAAATCCCAGAAAAAGTTCGATATTGGTATGCTGTCTTGTGAATTATTAATGAAGGAAAACTCAATTTGAGGTCTTTGTACGAATGCTGTGTCCGGGTCGGCAAACAGTTCAATATCAGGATTTTTAAATGCTTCGGTAAAAATGGTGTCTTGTTCAAAGCAACCATAATTATCTTTTACCGTAATCGAATAGTTTTGATTTGCCTTTAAACCTAAGGCTAATGTTGAATCGCCGGGGGCTATTTGTATTGGTTTTACTTCCCAGAAATAATGGTACTCGTCCGGTTCAAAAAATCCACTTGCAGTGGCTTTTAAAATTGCAGTATTACCATTGTCTTTATCACCATTTGTACATGTTAGTTGTAACTGTTCCAGTTCTATATTAATGTCAGGATGAGTTGTTACCAAAAACGGCTCGCTTTCGCAGGGTATGCCAGTATCTTCATTAGTTACTTTAACAGTAAACAAAGTTTGGTCGGTAATTGAAACAAGCACAACATTTGTTGATCCTCCAATAACTTCTCCATCTTGTTTCCACTCAAAAGTACAACTTTCACATTCGGGTACACTCAGTTCAAATACTTGATATTTGCAAACCGGAATATCAGTGTCTATTGATATTTCACAATTTTGAGCGGATGTATTTTGTGAAAAAAACAAAGTTAAAATTAATAGTGTACTAAAGAATACTCCCTTAATAATATTAAACTGAAATATCATTTTTCTATTTGTCATGTTTTGCTAAACAATTAATGGCAAAATTATAATTTATTTTTGCAATCTGGCATCTAAAACAATCCATAGTCGAGCATTACCAATGTGCAGTGCTCAACAACTTCTATGTCGTTGGCTTTCAGAGTTTCAGCAAACTCCTTGTTTTCAGTACCCGGATTAAAAATTACCCGTTTGGGTGATAAATTGATGATATAATCAAAATATTCGCTTTGATGAGCAGTCCCAATATACATAGTTACCGTATCAATATCCTTAAATTCGGGTTTCCCCTGCTGTATGCTTACACCTTCAACTTCCCCTGTCCGTAAACCTATTGAATATACTTTATGACCATATTCAATCAACTTTTTAATTGCCTTATTTGAATATCGTTCCGGTTTAATACTTCCTCCAATTACCAGGATGGATTTACTAATTTCTGTCATGCTAATATTTTACGCTGCAAAAATAACTTAATTCCCCAACGTAACGAATAAAACTTTATTGTAATTAGACACTATAATACACGTGAAAAATTGACAGTAACTGTTTGTTAAACAGGACATAATGGCAGTTGGGCCTATTTGTTTGTTCATAATTTTAACAAAAAATAAGTAAAATTAAATGTGGTTTGAAGTTTGTCATGATGGAATAAAAAATATAAAAAAAATAAACAAAATGAATATAGATAAGTTAACAATAAAATCGCAGGAAGTATTGCAAAAGGCTCAGGATATTGCAGTGGCAAATAGCAATCAGGCCATTGGCAATTTGCACATTTTAAGGTCTATGCTGGAAATAGATGAAAATGTGGTTCCTTTTTTACTAAAGAAAGCAAACACAAACTCGCAGCAAATATTAAGTGTTGTAAATGCCGAAATTAATTCACAACCAAAAGTTAGCGGGGGTGAAGTTTATTTAAGTAACGAGAGCAGGGATCTTTTTCAACAGGCATATAAACTGCTGAAGAAGTTCAATGATGAATATGTTTCGTTGGAACATATTTTACTTTCATTATTAATGGTAAAAAGCAGAGCATCTGAAATTTTAAAGGATTCAGGTTTAAATGTCAAAGACCTTGAAGCAGCCATAAATGAGATGAGAAAAGGTAGTAAGGCCGACAGCCCGAATGCCGAAAACAAATATAATTCGCTTATGCGATATGCCATAAACTTAAACGATATGGCTGCGAATGGAAAACTTGACCCTGTAATTGGAAGAGATAATGAAATACGAAGGGTGTTACAGATTCTTTCACGGAGAACAAAGAATAATCCCATTCTGGTTGGTGAACCTGGTGTTGGTAAAACTGCTATTGCAGAAGGCATAGCCAGAAGAATAGTTGATGGGGATGTGCCTGATAACCTGAAAGATAAAACTCTCTTCTCACTTGATATGGGATCTCTTATTGCCGGGGCAAAGTATAAAGGTGAATTTGAAGAACGGTTGAAAAGTGTTATTAAAGAAGTAGTTGAGTCGGAGGGAGATCTGATATTATTTATTGATGAGATTCACACTCTGGTAGGAGCAGGAAAATCGGAAGGGGCAATGGATGCTGCTAACATTTTAAAGCCGGCTCTTGCAAAAGGAGAAATAAGGGCCATAGGAGCAACAACGCTTAAAGAATATCAAAAATATTTCGAAAAAGATAAGGCTCTCGAAAGGAGATTTCAAACCATTATTGTTGATGAGCCTTCCAGAGATTCTGCAATTTCTATTCTCAGAGGTTTGAAGGAGAGATACGAAAATCATCATAAGGTAAGGATACTGGATGAGGCCGTGATTGGAGCAGTGGAACTATCCACAAGATATATTACCGACAGATTTCTTCCCGACAAGGCAATCGACCTTATTGATGAGGCCGCTTCAAAACTGAAGTTGGAGGTTAATTCTGTACCCGAGGAACTGGAAAAAATTGAAAGGGCTTATACCCAATTGGAAATTGAAAGGGAAGCCATAAAAAGAGAGAAGGATAAAGTAAAACTGGATGCTATTAAAAAGGATTTGGCAAATCTTAATGAGCAACGAATGGCCTTGCGTGCCGAATGGCAAAATGAGAAAAAACTGGTTGACAGGATTCAAAATTTGAAGGCCCAAATAGAAGATGCAAAACTGGAGGCTGAAAAAGCAGAGCGCGATGGCGATTTGGCAAAGGTGGCCGAAATAAGGTATGGTAAAATAAACGAACTTAATAAAAATTTAGAAAAAGCCAGATTAGAATTGAAAGAAGTTCAGGGAGAAAACCCACTTATTAATGAGGAGGTTGGATATGAAGATATTGCTGAAGTTGTTTCAAGATGGACAGGGATTCCTGTCAGTAAAATGCTTAAAAGTGAAAGAGAAAAACTCATTCGTCTGGAAGATGAACTACATAAAAGAGTAGTTGGTCAGAATGAGGCAATAGAAGCAGTTTCCAATGCAATAAGAAGAAGCAGAGCCGGATTACAGGATGAAAACCGGCCCATAGGTTCTTTCATTTTTATGGGAACAACAGGTGTAGGAAAAACAGAATTGGCAAAAACTCTCGCCGAATTCTTGTTTAACAACGAAAACTCTATGGTTAGAATAGATATGTCGGAATATCAGGAACGACATTCTGTGTCCCGATTGGTTGGTGCACCTCCCGGATATGTCGGTTATGACGAGAGTGGTCAACTTACTGAGGCCGTTAGGAAGAAACCATATTCTGTAGTATTACTGGATGAAATTGAGAAAGCACATCCCGATGTTTTCAACATACTGCTGCAGGTATTAGATGATGGAAGATTAACCGATAATAAAGGCCGGGTAGTAGACTTTAAAAACACAATTATTATAATGACCTCGAATATCGGATCTGATATTATTTATCAAAATTTCGAAAATATTGATAATAATATGGAAGAGGTGATTGAGGAAACAAAACAGCAGTTAACTAAACTGCTTAAAACAGTGATGAGGCCTGAGTTTTTAAACAGAATAGATGAAATAATCATGTTTAAACCTCTTAATGAGAGCGACTTACACGAAATAGTAAGCATACTTGCCAGGGGATTAATCAAAAGAGTTTCTAAAAATGGTATGTCATTGGAGTTTACAGAAAAAGCTATCGATTTAATTGCCAGAGAAGCCTACGACCCACAGTTAGGAGCTCGACCGGTAAAAAGGTACATACAAAAACTGGTTCTTAACCAATT
>JBFFLX010000047.1:0-22184 GCA_041554435.1 Bacteroidales bacterium | reverse complement strand
GTTAAATGAAAGAGTTTATGTTTTTAATTTTAACCACAAAGTATCGCGAAGTGCATCACAAAGGTCCACAAAGGAAAAAAAAGGATTAAATAACTTAGTGTTTCTTCGTGCTATCCTTAGTGCTCCTTCGTGGTAAAAAAATAGAGGTTAAATGAAAGAGTTTATGTTTTTAATTTTAACCACAAAGTAAACTCAACAATTTACTGTAGGAAAAAGTAGATTAAACCTGAGTTAATAATTATGACCATTAAATGTTTCAATAACAGGAAGAACTTTATTATTAAAATCATAAAACGCCTGATTTTCCCATGGAGATCCATTTTCTGATGTGGGGCCGTTAAAAGCAATTAGTTCTCCACCCCAATATGAAACACCAAATCCCAGACTATCATTTTTAACTATGTTTATTATTGTGGAAATAAAGTTTTTCTGCCCTTGAGGTGAAGCAGGATAATCGGGTAATATTAACTGCTCTTCAAGTCCTACAATATTATTGGTATAATCATTCCAGTTTAAAGTAAATGGATATGCAGTTTCTGCAATGGCGATGCTTTTATTGTAATTATCCGATAAATTGTTTATTGTATTCGATAATTCATCCAAATCTTTTCCATGCCAAATGGGATAAAACGATAAGCCGATGATATCATAATCAAGAGATTGTATTTTATGGAAGAAACTTTCTGGATTATTTATACCTGCATAATGAATCATAATTTTGCAAACATCCGAACTATTTCTAATTGCCTGAGATGCTGTTTTTAATAAATCTAAAAACTGAGATGCATTATTTATATCACCATAGGGCAATAAAAAACCGGGATTAATTTCATTACCTATTTGAAAGATATCCGGTTTGATCTCCTGTATAATTCTAGTGGTATAATTATTTATGCTGTCCTTAAGAACTTCATATGCAATATCTTCCCAGACTTGAGGAACCGATTGGTGTCCGGGATCTGCCCATGTATCGGAATAATGAACTGATAGCCATACTTTAAAACCCATTGAATGAAGTGTTTCACTAAAAGTTTTTACTTCATTAAAACTGGAATTTGTGTTTTGCGGGCTATGCCATAACCTTAATCTAACTGTGTTTATACCATTATTTTTTAGTGTTGTAAGCATGTCTTCTGCTTCATTATCAGCATTATAAAAAACAATGTTCTTAGACTCAATAAGTGGCAGAGCCGATAAATCTGCTGAAAGAATGAAGGGATATTTTTCTTGTTCTAAAGGTGTATCGCCTTTCTTAGAACAGGAAAAAAGTAAAAGAAATAGTATTAAATAATAGTATTTATTTTTTAGCAATGTAAATGTATTACTTGATTTTATCTTGTATCCAGTTTCTGGCATTTACAAATGCTTCCATCCATGGACTAATTTCATCATCCTTTCTTTCCTTAGGATAGTATGGCCATTGCCATGGTAGGAATGCTCTTTCCAGATGAGGCATCATTGCCAGATGCCTTCCGTCGTTTGAGCATATTGCTGCTGTTGACCAATCGCTACCGTTGGGATTGCCAGGATAATCTTCGTAACTGTATTTCATCACGATATTATATTGATCCTGATAATATGGAAAGGAGAATTTTCCTTCGCCATGTGCCACCCATGCTCCAAGTTTCATGCATGACAAACTGGAAAGCATAACAGAAGAATTTTCTTTTACAAGGAGATTTACAAATCCGGATTCAAATTTACCTGAATCGTTATGCAGCATCTTTGGTTTTTCGGGATGTTCAGGATAAATCAATCCCAGTTCTACCATAAGTTGGCAACCATTGCAAACACCTAAGCTAAGTGTATCTTTCCTTGCATAGAAATTGTCGAGGGCTGTTTTGGCTTTTTGATTATAAAGGAAAGCTCCGGCCCAGCCTTTTGCAGAACCAAGCACGTCAGAATTACTAAAACCGCCAACGAAGACTATGAAATTAATGTCGGATAAATCTTCACGACCATTTATAAGGTCGGTCATATGAACATCCTTAACATCGAATCCCGCAAGGTGCATAGCATAGGCCATTTCTCTGTCGCCATTAACTCCCTTTTCTCTGATTATTGCAGCCTTTGTTCCTGTGATCTCTCTTCTACTTAAATCAATGCCGTAGTCTTTCGCTTTTCCTGTGAAACTCTTGCGGAAATTGAAATTTAAATCCTGATTTTTGTAATTGTTAAATCTATCATGGGCAAGATTGTTTGCAGTTTGTTTGCTGTCGAGTAAGTATGAAGCCTCATACCATCGATCTCTTAAGTCATCAATATTTAAGTTTAGGGTTTCCGATTTTAATTTAATCTCTAAATTACGATCAGACTGAACTTCACCAAGCAAACAATAATTTATTTTTTTATCAGCGAGTATTTCTTCTATAACTTTTGAATCTTTAACCTGAATGACTATTCCCGGGTTTTCACTAAATAATGTTTTAATACTGTCGTAATCAAAAGTGCTGATGTCTAATTTCATACCACACTCAACATTTGGGAAGTTCATTTCCAGCAAAGTAGTTATTAAGCCGCCGGAAGAAATATCATGACCTGACAAAATTAATTTATCAGTTACCATTTTTTGCACAACATTAAAGACTTTTGCAAAATAATCAGGATCTACATCCGGACAATTTTTTCCAAGTTTACTAAGCGTTTGGGCAAAACTACTTCCTCCCAATTCAAATGGTTTATTTGAAAAATCCACATAAATTATTTTCGTACCCTCCAGTGGTTTAAGTCTTGTGCTAACGGCTTTATTAATGTCGGTAACTTCACCAACAGCTGAAATAATTACTGTTCCCGGAGCATAAACAACTTTGCCATCAGGATATTTCTGCGTCATCGAAAGCGAATCTTTACCTGTGGGGATGTTTATTCCCAACTTAATAGCAAATTCACTAACTGCTTCAACCGCTTTATAAAGACGGGCATTTTCACCTTCATTTTTTGCAGGCCACATCCAGTTTGCACTTAATGAAACCCCTGCCAGTTGTCCGTCGATAGGAGCCCAAACAAGATTTGTTAATGATTCGGCAATTGCCAATCGTGAACCTGCCTGAGGGTCGATAAGTGCCGGAACAGGAGCATGTCCGATGGCCGTGGCAAGTCCTCTTTTGCCCTGATAATCAAGAGCCGTAATTCCCAAATTGTTTAATGGCAATTGAATTGGGCCCGTACATTGTTGCATGGCCACTTTACCTGTTACGGAACGGTCAACTTTGTTTGTTAACCAATCTTTACAGGCAACAGCCTCAAGTTTTAATATGTTATTAAGGTAGTCTTTTAATTCAGTTTCATCATAACTTATTTCCTTATAATCAGGTTTTAAAGTTTTGTCGTTGAGCACTGTTTTTGGCGGTTTTCCAAACAGATATTCAAGTTTTAAATCAACCGGGCAAGTATCATCTGCCTCAATGATAAAGGCTTGATTATCTTTAACTTCTCCAACATTGTATATGGGTGATCTTTCTCGTAAGGCAATTTCTTCAAGAGTTTTATAGTCGTCCTTTTTTAGTACCAAACCCATACGTTCCTGCGATTCGTTACCAAGTATTTCCTTTACCGAAAGGGTAGGGTCGCCAACAGGTAATTTCCTTGCGTCGATAACTGCACCTGTATCTTCTACCAATTCCGAAAGACTATTTAAATGACCTCCTGCACCATGATCGTGAATGGAAACTATGGGATTACTTTTAGTTTCCACCATGGCTCTAATGGCATTCATAACTCGTTTTTGCATTTCAGGATTTGCCCTTTGAACAGCATTGAGTTCTATGGCATTTCCGAATTCACCGGTATCCACAGAGGACACTGCACCACCGCCCATTCCGATGCGGTAGTTATCGCCTCCAAGCACAACAATAATATCTCCCGGCTCGGGATTTGCTTTTAAAGCATCATCCTTCTTGGCAAAACCAATACCACCTGCAAGCATAATAACTTTGTCGAAACCAAAGGTTTTGTCGTTTTCCTTATGTTCAAAGGTTAGTAAGCTACCATTTATTAATGGTTGTCCGAATTTATTTCCAAAATCGCTGGCGCCGTTTGAGGCTTTTATTAAAATTTCTTCCGGTGTTTGGTAAAGCCATTTTCTTTCATCAACACTTTGTTCCCATTTACGGCTTTTATCTTTATGAGTATAAGAAGTCATATAAACCGCTGTTCCCGCAAGAGGTAGGCTTCCTTTTCCGCCGGCAAGCCTGTCGCGAATTTCGCCTCCTGAACCTGTTGATGCTCCGTTAAAAGGTTCAACAGTAGTTGGAAAATTATGTGTTTCAGCCTTTAGTGATAGTACAGTATCAATATCTGTTATGCTGAAATAATCGGAAGTGTTTTGAGTTTTGGGTGCAAACTGCTCTACTTTTGGACCAACAATAAAGGCAACATTATCTTTATATGCTGAAACTAATTTTCCGGGAGTATGTTTGGAGGTTCTTTTTATCAATGCAAAAAGACTGTCTTTCATCTCCTTTCCATCAATAATAAAAGTACCATTAAATATTTTGTGACGACAATGTTCTGAATTAATTTGGGCGAAGCCATAAATCTCCGAATCGGTAAGTTTACGATTTATCTTTTCACTCACAGAGTTTAAATACTCCACCTCATCTTCGCTTAATGCCAGGCCTTCTTTTTTGTTGTATGAGTTAATATCATCAATATACTTCACTTCTTCCGCTAGAGCGGGAATATCGAAAGTTGTTTGATCAATACCATTGTAGAATTGCTGAAGCATGGGGTCGAATTTAGCATCTTTACTCTCCACCTTTGTAAATTCTTCTATTCTATCTATACAGTCGATTCCCATATTCTGACAAATTTCAACAGCATTTGTACTCCAGGGAGTTATCATCTCCTTTCTGGGGCCAATAAAGTAATCATCCACAGAGTCGTTTTCAACTCTTTTGGCATTACCAAAAAGCCACTTAAGTTTTTTAATATTGTCTAAACCTAATTTTGCTGTGGATTTAACAAGGAAATAATGTTTGTTGTTGAGGTGGTAAAATGAAATCATACAATAATGTTTTGACATTAATTATGGCTGCAAATATAGAAAACACTGTATTATGAATTAATAAAGTTTTAAGAAAATATCAAGTTAAAAAAGTTAATAGAATAGTGTGTTTAAAAAGCAATAAATGAGTTAGTTAAATCTTTATTTATTTCAGGTCGCTTTCAGAAACGCCATAAGCTTCTTCTTCTTTTATTCCCTTTGGGTCGATGTGAATTAGAACATCGTAAATATTATCAATTTTTTCTTTTATAAGAGCATCAACTTTATTGCTTATTTCATGGGCTTGGTTCAGGCTTAGTTTTCCGTCGATTTCCAGATCCAGAGCAACCAGATAGAGGTTTGCTAATTTGCGAACTCTAATACGATGTGGATTATGGGCTCCTTCCACTGAATTTACAATCTCAATAATATTTTTGTATATCTCGGTATCGCTTATTCCATCCATCAAATCGCGATTAGTTTGCATAAATATTCTGAATGCAATAAACATTATATAGAAACTCACCAGCAAGGCTGTTATGGTATCCAGAATTGGAAGTTCGAACCAAAAAGTAAAACCTAATCCAATTAAAACGCTTACCGAAATTACCACATCGTTTTGCATATTACGACCGTTTACAATAAGCATCTGACTATCGATTTTTTTACCTGTTTTGTTTAAATACCATGCCAGTGCATATTTTCCAATTATGGAAATTACTATTATGTAAACTGAAATTATTCCTGGCAATTCTCTTTCAATCGGATTTAGAATATTATCGATGGTTGAAAGGGCAAGTTGTGCACCTGCAAAGAATATAATAAACGATAATGCTTTGGCAGCAACGGTATCGGCTTTTCCGTAGCCATAGGCAAAATTGGGGTTGGGAGGTTTTGAAATTATCCGGGCAGTGAGTAAAGTTACCAAAGATGTAATAATATCACTGGCTGAATCCACTCCGTCGGCAACAACAGAAATGCTACCTGAAATAAGTCCGATTACTATTTTAAGAACAGAAAGAACAGCATTACCAATAATAGCCACCCATGAGGCTTTTATAATTATTTGTGTGCGTCGCTCTTTAGTTGCCATAATCCTGACTTAATTAAGGCAAAGATAATTAGTTTTAAGTTTTAGACTAATAAGATTAATACTAGTAAATGAAAATAAAAAAAGTTCAGGAATAATACTTCATTAAACCTGAACTTTTGTAATATTATAAGAATATTTTATTGTTCTCCAATAAATCTTTCTGCTTCCATAGCAGCCATACATCCGGTTCCTGCAGCAGTTATTGCCTGACGGAAATGTTTGTCTTGAACATCGCCAGCTGCAAAAATTCCTGGTACATTAGTAGCAGTAGAATCAGGTTTTGTAATAAGGTATCCGGTTTCATCCATCTCCAGTTTGCCTTTGAAAAGGTCAGTATTTGGAGTATGTCCGATGGCAACAAAAAATCCTTCGATATCAATTTTTCTTTCTTCTCCGGTAACTTTATTTACAACAATTGCTCCGTTTAAGGCTTTTGTAAATCCTTCTTCAACACCTACAATTTCTTTAACCTCGCTATCCCAAAGCATTTCGATATTTTTTGTTTTCAGAACCCTCTTAGCCATGGCTTTTGAGGCTCTAAGTTCATCACGACGGTGGATCATATAAACTTTACTTGCAAGATTAGCTAGGTAAGTGGCTTCTTCAGCAGCGGTATCTCCGCCACCAACAACGGCAACAGGTTTTCCTTTATAGAAAAATCCATCACAAGTTGCACATGCAGATACTCCACCTCCTTTAAATCTTTCTTCTGACTCAAGGCCCAGATATCTTGCTGTTGCTCCGGTTGCAATAATTATTGTTTCAGCCAAAATTTCAGTTCCGTCGTCTATTTTAACGTGGAAAGGACGTTTTGTTGTGTTAACATCAGTTACCATTCCCCAACGGGCATCGGTACCAAATCTTACGGCCTGATTCTTAAGGTCTTCCATCATCTTTGGGCCGTCAATTCCTTCCGGATAACCGGGAAAATTTTCTACTTCAGTGGTTGTGGTTAATTGGCCACCGGGCTCCATTCCTTCATATAATACAGGTTTTAAATCAGCCCTTGCTGCATAAATTGCTGCCGTATAACCGGCAGGTCCCGATCCTATTATTAAACATTTATGTTTTTCCATATATTTTATTTTTAATTACCCTAAGTCAATTAGAATGCCAAATAATTTTTAAGATTGTTTAAGTGACAATATGTCTTTTATATGTTTAAATTTGCATTCAAACGAAAAAAATTATTTTATGATAAAGATAATTAAAATACTTGGTTTATTGCTGATTTTTTTTGCTGCTTCTTGCAGTGTTATTCCAATGTCGGGTGAAGCAAAGGCGCGTTACATTGAAGAAGAAAAAAGAAAAGCCGATGCTTATGTAATGGCAGAAATAGATTGTCAGAAACAATTAATTGAAAAGGAATTGTCGGAAACCAGATCAGACCGCTCACTCTACCAAAAGAAATCAACAAATTTTAATTTAGACGTTGAGTTAAAAAAATACATCAACAAGAAATATAAAGGCGACACTATCGAAATAAAGAAGTTGGATTTGCTAAAAATGGAATTGGGTAAAGAACTCGGAACATGCCAGAAAGTTAGTCCTGTAGTTGCTGACGAAAATCAAGGAACCAAAGGGAAGAAATAATTGTAACTAATACATTTTTAGTATAACACTTGAGATGTATTATATTAAACTTACAAAATCAGATTTATTAAGGATTTTATATTGCTCATTTATATTAGGTTGTATAAATCTGTGCTAATGAACTTTATAGAGGGTTATCAATTATAAACATTTAGTTTATAAGATTGAGCCAATGAATTAGTTTTCACAATGCAGATGTATAATCCTGACTTTAGAGATTTTATATCCCATTGGAAAGAATGAGGCCCGGGTAAAAACTGCTGTGCCGGAATATGATCCACCATTATTCCACTAATTGAATAAAACTCAAATGAAATAGATTCCTTTTTATCAAGTGAAAAACTAATTTTTCCAACTGATGACATTGGGTTAGGATAGATTTTTAGTGTCGCGAATAACTGGTGTGATGATTTAATTTGTTTTATATCTGTTGAACTTTCAATGTTGAAACTTGGACTTGCTGCATCATAATTTATACCCGGATTATTTTGGATTACTCTTATTCTTCCCATGTTAGTTTCCTCAGAAGGAACTGTCCAAACATATTTTCGCTCGCTGTATGCAACAGCATCAGAAATAGTTATCCAGCTTAAGCCGCCGTCGAGTGAGTAATATAACTCCCAATTTGTGCCATTATGGTTGGCCAGTTCCGACCATTCAATTGTAATATTCTCTCCGCTAACGAACGTTTCTCCTCCGATAGGATAAAGTAATTTTACATGTGCAATTGTGTCAAAACTATTGAACATCAGTAATAAAAATAGTAAGGCCACTAATTTTTTCATAACAATCATTTATTAAATATATGCAAATTATTTTGAAAAGGTTGCCTGGACATTTTCTTGATTTTTAATCGTTTTAATATGTATTGATTTATTGCCAGCATATTATACCTGAGTTCGATATAAGATTTGATGCTCACCATTACAAACACAAAGACTGGGCCTAAGTTATGTTAAAACAGTTTTAGATATGCATAAAGCACAAATGAAAATTGAGAGTAATGAAGAAAAACCACAGTAAATTAATTTTTAGGCATCAGTAATTTTTTAAACTACTCAACAGGTTTTTGGTTGATAATTATAATAATTAGTATAAAGCATCATAGTAAATTCTATCCATTTAATTTTATAAAACATTTATCTAATTTTTCCTGCTTGTTTCCATCTTATCATTATTTAATATTTTGATGTATTAAAGTGTGTAGTGTCTATATATTGCTAAATATCATATAATCAATGATTAATATAGTATTGCGATGTATAATAGATGTATTAAATAATTTGATTGATGTATTTTTGTTGAGTTTATAAACTTGTTAATTAATTATTAATTGTATTTCTTTGTAATCGATTGCGAAATAAGTCAAAGTAATGCTTTTGGCTAAATTACGTATATTCTATAAAAATTTACTTATTTAAACGATAAAATTATTAATTAAACATTTTAGAAATGAAAAAAAGAAATTATTTTCAATGGTTGGCATTATTCAGTATGCTATTTTTACTTGGTGCTGTTGTAACATTAAGTTCATGTAAAAAGGATAGTGACGATCCAGAAGTTAAAGACCCAATTGCAAGTTTTCAGTATGAAATAAGTGCTGCTAACTTTTTGGAAGTTGCATTTACAAACTTTTCTCAAAATGCAACCTCATACTCATGGGATTTTGGTGATGGAAACACATCAACTGAAACGGACCCTACTCATGTTTACGACGCAGTTGGAAGTTATGATGTAGTATTAACTGCAAAAAATGATGCAGGAGTATCAAAAACTTTCTCTGAATCTTTTGAGTTGAAAGATCCAAATTCTGCTTTAACCATCTTAGCAGGTACTAGTTCTAAAACATGGAAACTATACCGTGAAGGTACAAGTATGTCGTTAGGACCAAATGCTGAAGATCCTGCTGCATGGTGGGAAGGACTAACAAATAGTGGTGCTCGCCCATGTTTATACTACCAAACATTCACTTTCCATGTTGATGGAAGTTATGTTTTTGATGATAATGGAATGTTTTGGGGAGAATATGGTGTTTTTGACGGAACGGATAATTACGAAATTTGTTTCGAAGCTATAGCAGCAAACATGATAAATAAGGATGGCGTTGATGTTAGTGCTTGGTTATCAGGTACACATTCGTTTACTTACGATCCAGCAACAGGAGATGTTACATTGGATGGTATGGGAGCATGGATAGGAATTCCAAAATTAGGACCTACTGGTGAAACAACAGTTCCTGTAGCAAGTACATCATTCAATATCTCCATAGAAGAAATGGAAGGATATGATATTATGACTGTAGCATTTGATTATGGTGAAGCTGGTTACTGGCAAATTAAATATGCTAGTTATTCAGATCCTTCCCTAGAGCCGGAAGTAGTTGAAGAAGCGGCAGAATATGGTGAAGACTTACCTGACCTTACTCCAACTGAAATGTGGAATACTTTTGAAACAAGTTCTAGTTTTGTAGTTCTTGACACTGCCGGTGTATATCCTGGTGAAGGTCCTGCTGCAAATGGAATGGCATTTACTATGGGCGTTGCTGATCCAGCAGGTGCCGGTGTTGCTGTTGGTCAATATGATAGAATTGGAACATATCAGGAACTTCAGTTTATGATGGAAAATGATATCCAGTTTGATAACTTTACAACTGTATCACTTGATGTTTATGTACCTAGTTCAAATGACTACTCAGGAACATTAACAAAAGGTATTGTAATTGTTATTGGTGAAGCTAGCCAAACAGAAGGATGGTGGAATGCTCATATTCAATATGAAGCAGAAGCTGAGGTAATGGATGAGTGGGTTACATATACATTCAACCTTAATGAGCCAAATGGCGGACCTGGTGGATATACTCCTTTTGATAAAACTGATCTTGACTTTTTTGCCATTTCCTTAGGTGGTGGCGGTCATGAGGCTCCAGGAACATTCTACGTAAGAAACTTTAGGTTTGATTAATTTACAAATTTAATTGAATTGTAAAATAGCCTGAGACCGTGAGGTCTCATGGCTATTTGTTTTTAAACTTTACTTAGATTAATTATGAGCTATAAAATACTATTATCAATTCTTGTTTTAGTATTATTTGCCGGATGTAAACAGGATGACCCTGTACAACCTAATGATAACCCATACGATTTAACAATTGAAGTGCTCTCTCTTGATTTAGATACAAGAGAAGTTAAACTACTTGCAAACGCACAAAACGCAATTAGTTATTCTCTGCACTTAGGTAGTGATTCAGAATCTGTTGATGAAAATACAACAGGTTTATTTAATTATCAATTTCCGGATATAGGTTTATACCAACTTACTGTTAGGGCCTATGGAAGTTCAGGAAGGTATATTAAAGCATCTGAAGAGATAGATATATTATCTCCTGAAGGAAACGATACCGTACCATTAACTAAAGGATATTCTACTCCTTTGGATTACGATGGTTATAACTTATTATGGAATGATGAATTTGATGGTACTGCAGTAAATGCATCAAATTGGACATTTGAAATCGGAACTGGTAATAGTGGTTGGGGCAATAATGAACTTCAGTATTATACTGACCAAAATGCCACTGTTGATAATCAGACTCTTATAATTGAAGCCAGAAAGGAACCTGTAGGAAGTAGTGCTTATACTTCAGCCAGACTGATTACTAAAAATAAAGTTTCATTTACTTATGGTCGTGTAGATATTCGCGCCCTTTTACCACATGGGAAAGGTATGTGGCCGGCACTATGGATGCTGGGTCAGAATATTTCATCCGTGGGATGGCCAAAATGTGGTGAGATAGATATAATGGAAATGATAGGAAACGAGGATAATAGTCTTGAAAAGGTAGTTCATGGTACAATACATTATGATGATGGTGGCCATGCCTCATCTGGTGGAAGCCATACTTTGGTTACAGGAGCACTTGCAACATCATATCATGTATTTTCATTAATTTGGGATGAAACATCCATAAAATGGTATGTTGATGATATTATGTTTCATCAAGAGAGCATAACTGCTTCATCCAGAAGCGAATTTCAAAAAGATTTCTTTTTTATTTTCAACGTTGCAGTTGGAGGAAACTGGCCTGGTAGTCCAAATGAGACAACCGTTTTTCCCCAAATGATGAAAGTTGATTATATTAGAGTTTTTCAGAAAGAATAAACTTGAAAATAAGCACTTTACAAATTATTATTAAGTATTTAAACTAACAATTAACGATATGAAAGGAAATTTTTACAAAGTATTATTTGCCATTTTCATTATTGGATGTTTTGGTAGCTTATCGTCTCAAGCCCAAAATATAACTGGTAGTGTAAAAGACGGAACAAATGGGTATAGTTTACCTGGTGTTGCTGTAGTGCAAAAAGGTACCTTAAATGGTACTGTTACCGATATCGACGGTAAGTTTGTCATTACTCTAGCACAGGGTGGCGACACATTAGAGTTTTCCTATATGGGTTATCAAACATTAAGTGTGCCAGTGAGAGGAAGATCTCAAATTGATGTTTCCCTGATGGAAAATATGATGGAACTCGATGAAGTTGTAGTAATTGGCTACGGTACACAAAAGAAGAAAGTAGTAACTGGTGCAATTGCAACTGTTAATTCTAAAGAAATAAGTAAAGTGCCAGTATTACAGGCAGGTCAGGCCATGCAAGGTCGTGCTGCAGGTGTACAGGTAACTAATCAGTCAGGTCAGCCCGGAGATGCCCCAACAATTCGTGTAAGAGGTTTGGGAACAACAGGTGATGCTGCCCCACTTTATGTTGTGGATGGATTGGTTGTTTCTAGTATAGAATATCTCAACCCTGGAGATATTGATCAGATTGACGTTCTTAAAGATGCTGCATCTGCCGCGATTTATGGAGCAAGAGCTGCAAATGGTGTTGTTCTTATTACAACAAAAACTGGTGAAAAATCCAACTTGTCTCTAACTTACTCATTTTATTATGGTATGCAGAATGCAGCAAAAAAATTAGATATGCTGAACTCTGAAGACTATATGATGATGATGAATGAGGGTGCTAGAAATGGTGGTTTAAGTGAACCTTTCGACCTAAATGAAATTCCTACTCATAATACAAATTGGCAGGATGCGATTTTCGTAAAGAACGCACCAATGGTTAATCATAATGTTAGTGTTACAGGTGGTAACGATGTTTCTGTTTTTTCATCTTCATTATCATACTATTCTCAGGAAGGTATTATTGGAGGTGATAAATCGAAATTCGAAAGAATTACTGCTCGCTTGAATAGCAGACACAAAGTAAAAGAGTGGTTGAACTTTGGTAATAACCTTACTTTCTCTCATGTTAAAAGAAAAGGTATTGCTTCAAATTCATCTTTCAATGGTGTTTATAGTAGTGCCCTTAATATGGAGCCTCTTCTACCTGTATACGAAACAAACGCCGATAGTTTGGCACTCCCCAGATATGCTAATAACCCTGTTATTACAAATGGTGATGGAAAAGTATATGGTATTTCTAACAGAGTTTCAGGTGAGGTAGTTAATCCAATGGCATTATTGGAGATTCAAACTGCTGAAACAAGAGTTGATAAAATAGTAGGTAATGTTTTTGGAGAGGTAGAATTAATTAAAGGACTAAAGGTAAAATCTAGTCTTGGAGTTGATTTAGCATATGTAAATTATGACTCATACAAACCTCTGTATTATCTTAACGGAGCTCAAAAAAATGTAAATAAAACCAGTGTTTATAAAAGTGTTGAGAGATATTTCACATGGCAATGGGAAAATACAGCGATATACACAAAATCAATAAAAAATCATAATTTCTCAGTGTTGATAGGTACATCAGCCAGCGAATCAAGAGGTGAAAACCTGAATGGATTTAATACAATGGTTCCAACTGATGATCCTGATAATGTATACTTAGACATGTCGATGGATACTGCCAGAGAAGCTCAGGCTGGAGGTGGTGCTTTCCATGAAGCATGGTTCTCAACATTTGGTCGTGTTACTTATGATTATAAAGGAAAATATTCATTTACCGGTATTGTAAGACGTGACGGTTCCTCAAAATTTGGACCAAATAACCGATATGGTACTTTCCCTTCAGTAGGAGCTTCATGGTTACTTTCTGAAGAGAACTTTATGCCGGATTTAGGTCCTGTTAATTTCTTGAAATTTAGAGCCTCCTGGGGTGTTAATGGTAATGATAAAATAGGTAGTTATCAGTATTTGTCGGTTATGGACTTTAGTAGAGGTTATATAATTGGAGGAACAAGGCTGATAGGTGCATCGCCAAGGTTTATAAACAATCTTGATATCCACTGGGAGGAATCAGAGCAAATTGACATTGCACTTGACCTTGGACTATGGGATGACAGATTGATAGCAACTTTAGACTATTATGTTAAAAATACTAAAGGTCTTCTCGAAAGAGTTCCAATTCCTGGACATGTAGGAAATGATGCTCCCGTTGCAAATGTGGGTAGTGTTAGAAATAAGGGTATTGAATTAAGTACAATGTGGCGACATTTCATTAATGATGTTAGTTATTCCATAGGAATAAATGGTGCTTATAATATAAATACTATGACCTATATCGCTAATGAAGAGAAGACTATTCAGGGAGCAAACTGGTCAGTTGCAGGACCTGTAACTCGTACAGAGGAAGGTCTTCCAATAGCATTCTTTTATGGATGGAAAACTGATGGAATCTTCCAGAATAACGCTGAAATATTTTCACACATAGGACCTGATGGTAAGCAATTGCAGCCTAATGCTGAACCAGGAGACGTTAAGTTTGTGGATATTAACAATGATGGTGTGATTAATGATGACGACCGTACTAATATTGGTAATCCTACTCCTGACTTTACAATGGGCTTCAATGGTTCTGTAGAATATAGGAACTTTGATTTCTCATTCCTTGTTGTTGGAGCGTTCGGACACCAGATATTTAATGGTAGTCAAAGAATGGATCTCCAGTTTACAAATGCTACTACTAAACTTCTTGACAGATGGACTGCGGAAGGTTCAACCAATTCTCAGCCCCGATATTCATGGACAGATAAAAACCGTAACTACCGTATTTCGGATCTTTATATCGAGAATGGTGATTATGTAAGAATTAAAAACGTTCAAATAGGTTACACTATTCCTCCTAATATCTTGAAAAAGATCAAATTAACAGCATTAAGAGTGTATGTGTCGGCCGAAAATCTATTCACATTCACTAAATATACAGGTGCAGATCCTGAAATAGGTGCAATGAGTTCATTCGACATTGGTATAGACCGTGGAATTTATCCACAGGCTCGTACTTTTAGGTTTGGTACAACTATTACTTTTTAACAATTAAACTTAAAGATAATGAGAATTACAATAAATAAATTTGGAGTGTTGCTAGCGATAGTTTTCCTTTTTACTGCTTGTAGTAAGGACTTTCTTGACAGACCTCCTTTGGATACTGAAGTAAGTACAAATTTTTACAAAACTGAACAGGATGCAATGTTGGCTTTAATAGCCGTTTATGATGTATTAGGGTATCAATCTACTCCTGGTGTTTCATGGGCTCCTTTCCTTACAATGTCAGACATCCTTTCGGATGATGCATTTGCCGGAGGAAGCGATGCAAATGATGGTAAGGATGAAGATGAATTAAATAATTTTGACATACCTACATCCAGTCAAATTGTTCATGCCATCTGGCTAAAGAATTATACTGGTATTTACAGAGCCAATTTACTTCTGGAAAAGATAGATGATATTGAAGCATCCGATGAATTTAAAGCCAGAATTATTGGTGAGTGTAAGTTCATGCGAGCATATTTTTATCTTGAGCAAGTAAGATTTTTCGAGAATATTCCTTTAATTGTTGAAACTATTAAAGGCCCATCAGAGTACATTCAGCCACAAGCTACACCGGAAGAAGTTTATAATCAAATTGCTGCCGACCTTGTTGATGCTATAAATGTTCTTCCCGAAAATATCCCTTCAAGCGAAGTAGGTAGATTAAGTAAATGGGCTGCAAGTGGACTATTGGCCAGAACTTATTTGTTTTACAATGGTGTTTATAATGCAGATCTTGATGCAAATGGTACTGTTATAAATCAGTCTGCTGTATTGGCATATCTTGAAGATATGATTAACAATAGTGGCCACGACCTGTTTGAAGATTATTCACAAAATTTCAAGTTGACCGGAGAATTTGGAGTCGAGTCAGTATTTGAAATCTCTCATGGTGATATATTACCATGGTGGGACTGGAATTACGTAAGAGGTGGCGATGGAAACCTTGCCGCTCAAATGCAGGGACCTCGTGTTACTGGTTCAGATAATTGGGACAGAGGTTGGAGTTTTGCTACTGTTAATCACAAACTTGTTGATGATTTGGGAGATGATCCACGTGCTGATTACACAATCTTATTTGAAGAAGAACTTGACGGTTCATTGGTAAAAGGTTATCAGCATACTGGATATTTCTCACAGAAATATAGTTCCGATGCAGAGCACTGGGCAACAGGAGGACAGTTTGAACTTAACAGAACATGTAACTTCCGTGTAATCAGATTTTCTGATGTGCTTCTTATGGCTGCCGAACTGGGAAGTCCTAATGCTCAACAATATCTTGATAAAGTAAGAGCAAGAGTTGGACTCGAAAGTATTGCTGCTACAGCCGAAAATATATATAACGAAAGACGATTGGAGTTATCACTTGAAGGAATTCGTTATTTTGACGTATTGAGAAAAGGTACAGCATTTGCAAATCAGGAGTTTACAGTTAATGGAGTGCGTGGGCCTAAATATGAAGGTGACCAGATTATTTTTGATGTAACATACAATCCTGCTACAAAAGGCTTTCTTCCAATTCCTCAAAGTGAGTTAGACCTTATGGGAGATGCATTTGTTCAAAATGCAGGGTACTAAATATTGATTTAAACTATTTCTTTATAGTCCGGTTCTTTTATCAAAAAATTGATTTCAGAACCGGGCTTATAAGGGTTTTATATGCTTTAGAGTTTAACAATAATTACCTTTTTGGAATTTATAAGAACATCAAAGCCAGAGATTTAATAACGAAAATCTATAATGTCATGAGCAGGATTATCGTAATATTCGGATTTATTATCATGTGTTTTGGTATAATGTCCTGCCGCACTAAGGCAACTGTAGAGGATAATATCAACGACAAATCTAAATATTCCATAGTGTGGCAAGATGAGTTTGATTATACCGGACTTCCTGACATGAATAAATGGAGTTTCGATACAGTAGGAAACGAGTATAGATGGGGGAATGATGAACTTCAATACTATACAAGCAGCATGAACAATGCAAAAGTTGAAAATGGTATTCTCATTATTACCGCAAGGAAAGAAGAACTTAAAGGGAGACAATACACTTCGGCAAGACTAAAAACACAGGACAAGTTTGATTTTAAGTATGGGATAATTGAAGCTAGAATTAAACTACCCTACGGTAAAGGAATTTGGCCTGCATTCTGGATGCTTGGCACTAAGATTAAAACATTAGGCTGGCCCCGAAGCGGTGAAATAGATATTATGGAAATGGTTGGAGGAAGTAACGGTGGCGATAATACTGTACACTCCACACTTCACTGGCATGGAAATGAAAGTCGTGAAAAAGAGGGAAAATCCTATACTCTCAAAGAAGGCGTTTTTAATGATAATTTCCATGTTTTCTCAGTCGTTTGGAACAGTACTCATATTAGAGGTTTCGTGGATGATACTGAATATTTTACCATGGATATTACTAAAGATAATTTAAATGAATTTCATGATAACTTCTATATTTTATTGAACGTAGCTGTAGGAGGTAACTGGCCGGGATCACCAAATGATTCTACGGTATTTCCGCAAGAAATGAAAGTTGATTATGTTAGAGTTTTTAAAAAGGATGAATAAAAAGAAGATATATATTGGGAATGTTTTAGTTAATAATTCTCAATCGGAAGTAAAAGGAGAATTTGTGGATATCGATAACAACAGATATTACAAAATATCCAATTATGATAGGATGCCTGATTTTTTTATGAGTATAGTAAGTGACTCAGATCATTGGATGTTTATTTCAAGTACCGGATCCTTAACTGCCGGAAGAAAAAACAGAGATAGTGCAATTTTTCCATATTATACAGTCGATAAAATTCACGATTACAATAATACTACAGGCAGTAAAACACTATTAATTGTAAAAAAAGAGGATAAGTCATTTTTATGGGAACCCTTCACAGAATATTCACCTAAGTTCTACAAAGTAACCAGAAATATTTATAAAAGTTATTATGGCAACAGTATTATCTTCGAAGAAGTTAATCACGACCTTGGACTTAGTTTTCGGTATGGATGGTATAATAGTGCAGAATATGGGTTTGTAAAAAAGTCAACTGTAATAAATAATGCTCAGGAAGATATTAATTTTGAGGTTCTTGATGGAATTCAAAACATATTACCATACGGCGTTGATTATAGTTTTCAAAATGAATACAGCAATCTTCTTGATGCATACAAAAAGAACGAAAGAGTAAAAGGAAGCCCTCTTGGATTGTTTATGCTTAGTTCAATTCCTGTGGACAGAGCAGAACCAAGTGAGGCACTTTTAGCAACTTCTGTATGGTCATGCGGTATGGATGAAAAATCCATAATTTTAATTTCCGGAAAACAACTTGATAATTTCAGATCAGGCATGCCTCTTCAGGAGGAATACGACATAAAAGCTTCAAGAGGAGCATACTTTATTAATTCTAAGATAACACTTGAAGCCGGGAAAGGTAAAAAATGGCTGACTGTTGTCGAAGCCAACCAGGACAGCACTAAAATTTCGAATCTAAATAATTTTATTACCAAGAGTAACGATCTTATTTCATTAGTAGAAAGAGATATTGACAGAGGTACGGTAAAACTTGATAAAATGGTTTCTTGTGCCGATGGTTCGCAGGTTACTAATACTGAATTATGCTTTGCCAGGCATTTTACTAATACACTATTTAATATAATGAGAGGTGGTATTTTTGCCGAAAATTATACTATCGACACTGATGATTTTGTAGATTATCTGCTGCAAATTAATAGATTAGTGGCAAAGGAATACCATGTTTGGCTTAATAATTTGCCAGATCAATTATTATATACCGATCTTCTAAAATTGGTAAGTGAAATAAAAGACACTGATTTATTAAGATTAACATACGAATATTTACCACTTACCTTTAGCCGAAGACATGGAGATCCCAGTAGGCCATGGAATCAGTTTTCAATAGAAACAAAGAACGAAGATGGCTCCATAAAATATAACTATGAAGGAAACTGGCGCGACATATTTCAAAATTGGGAAGCTTTGTGTTTCTCTTATCCGGAATTTGTTGAAGGTATAATTTGCAAGTTCGTAAATGCATCTACAATTGATGGTTATAATCCATATAGGATTATGAGAAACGGAATAGACTGGGAATCACCAAATCCTGACGACCCCTGGTCGTATATTGGGTATTGGGGTGACCATCAAATAATATATCTTCAAAAACTTTTAGAACTATCAAATAACTTCCATCCTGGCAAACTGGAAGAACTTCTCACAAATGAAATTTTTACCTATGCTAATGTTCCTTATCAGATAAAACCATATAATGAAATACTTCAAAATCCAAAGGATACAGTTGTTTTTAACTATGAACTTGAAAACAAAATTAAATCTGAAGTTGAACATTTGGGAGCCGATGCCAAATTACTTAAAAATAAAGTAGGCGACCATATATACAAAGTAAATTTAAGTGAAAAAATACTTGTAACTCTACTTTCGAAAATGTGCAATTTTATTCCAGAAGCAGGCATATGGCTTAATACACAGCGTCCGGAATGGAATGATGCCAACAATGCACTTGTGGGCAATGGTACATCGATGGTAACATTATATTACTTAAGAAGATTTTTAAAATTCTGGAACTCTAAATTTAAGGATGTAAATCATGTTAAATTAATTATATCCGAGGAGGTAGCTACTTTATACAAAAAAGTTTACGAAATTCTTAATAGTAATACAGAATTATTGGATAAAGGGTTTAATAATGCTGATCGTAAAAAAATAACTGATTTATTGGGTGATGCTCATTCAAAATACAGAACAGAGATATATAGTTACCTGTTTTCAGGTGAGAAAACCAAAGTTAAAGTTTCCGATTTAATTGATTTTACAGACTTATGTATTAGGTATATCGATCAGTCAATTAAAGTTAATAAGCGCAAAGACGGACTTTATCATGCATATAATTTAATATCCTTGAAAAAGGATGGAATATCCATAAGGAATTTATATGAAATGCTTGAGGGACAAGTGGCTATTTTAAGTTCCGGATACTTATCGGTAGAAGATAGTTTAAAAGTTCTGGATTCTTTAAAAAACAGTGCAATATATCGTCCCGACCAATATAGTTATATGCTCTACCCCGACAGACAGTTGCCAAGGTTTATGGATAAGAATATAATTCCTGAAAAACTGGTCAAAAAGTCGGCTCTTTTTAAAAAACTAATGCAGGATGGTGAAACTTCTATCATTCAGGTGGATGAGGATGGTGAATGTCATTTTAATGGCTCATTCCGAAATTCATATGCACTTGAACAATCGCTGGATGAACTAAGAATAGGAAGTTATAGCCAACTTATTGAAAAGGAAAAAGACCTGATTCTAAATATATATGAGAACATTTTTGATCATAAATCGTTTACTGGCAGATCAGGTACTTTTTATGGTTATGAAGGTCTGGGCTCAATATATTGGCATATGGTGTCAAAATTACTATTGTCTACTCAGGAATGTTACTTCAAAGCAGTAGATGAAGGTGTCAAACCTTCAATAATTGGAAGATTAAAAAACCACTATTATGAAATCAAGGCTGGAATAGGATTATATAAATCTCCAGATCTTTATGGTGCATTTCCAACCGACGCATACTCACATACACCTTCAAATGCCGGAGTAAAACAACCAGGACTTACAGGACAGGTAAAAGAAGATATTATTTCCAGAATTGGTGAAATGGGCGTTGTTGTAAGAAATGGAAAGATTGCATTTGAGCCATCACTACTAAATGAAGATGAAATTTTAAGCGATAATAAATCATTTAGTTATTATGCAATAAATGGCAAAAAACAGTTGATTGAATTAAAAAGTAATCAAATTGGATTTACCTATTGCCAGGTTCCTATTATTTATAATTTCTGTGATAATCAAAGTGTTACAGTAAAATTTGATAATAATTATGTGGAGAAGTTTAGCGGAAACACTATCACCAATGAACTAAGTGATTTGATTTTTAGCCGTAATGGCCAGGTAAAAAGTATTGAAGTAAATATTCAAAACAAATAAAATGTCTTTAAGAAGAGATAAAATATTAGCGTTAACAGGAGTAAATGCATTACTTAAGTCAGAGGCTGAATTAAAAGTATTGTTTCATAAAGTTCTTGAGCAAAAAATGCATGGTTTGTGTTTCAGCCCTTATTTAGATGGTCAGAAACCAGGGACTCAGTTAACAGAAGACCAAATCCGTAGAAGAATTGAAATTATCGCACCTTATACTAATTGGGTAAGATCATTCTCCTGCACCGAAGGAAATGAATTAATTCCTAAAATTGCTCATGAGTATGGCCTTAAAACTTTGGCTGGAGCATGGTTAGGTAAAGATCCTGAAGTGAATACGAAAGAAGTAGCAAATCTTATTAGGATTGCAAATGAAGGATATGTTGACATTGCTGCCGTAGGAAATGAGGTAATGTATCGTAATGATTTAACTGAACAAGAATTGTTAAGCACAATTGAGAGAACAAAAAAAGAAATCCCAAATGTTCAGGTGGGTTATGTAGATGCTTATTATGAATTTGAGAACCGTCCTGAAATAACTGCGGCTTGTGATATTATTCTGGCAAATTGTTACCCGTTTTGGGAAGGATGCAGTATTGAGTACTCATTGTTATACATGAAGGATATGTATGCCAGAGCACAGAGAGCAGCAGCAGGCAAGAAAGTAATAATTACCGAAACCGGATGGCCAAACAATGGACAGAAGTTTTATGGCTCCCAGCCTTCTATTGTTAATGCTCTAATTTATTTTCTGAATGCTCAACAATGGTCGCAGGAAGATGAAATTGACATTTTTTACTTTTCTTCTTTCGATGAAAACTGGAAAGTTGATAGCGAAGGCGATGTTGGATCTTTCTGGGGGTTGTGGGATATTAATGAAAACTTTAAATATTAAATGGCTTTATAGGTTTAATTAGTCTTTATCATGAAAACAGTAATACTCAAAATAATTAACAAGTTAAATATTGTAATACTGCTTATTGGCATGCTAAGCCTGTTCTCATTTAATGTAAGCAATAAAACAAGTGCAAAATCAATGGAAGAAACTGAATATAAAGCAAAAGGTATAAAGCAAAAACCTAAACATCTGATTTTAGGAGAATATAAAGCAATTTGTTATTCGGGATTTAGAAGTGGTCAGCATCCCGACAGAGGAGATGGTGCTGTAAACCCCTCTT
>JBFFLX010000046.1:0-23213 GCA_041554435.1 Bacteroidales bacterium | reverse complement strand
TTTGGTTGGGAAGTGGCCCTGATATACATATTTACCGGTTTAACAATTGCCATTTTTTCCGGCTGGCTGATTGGTAAGTTAAAACTTGAAAAATATGTAGCCGACTGGGTGTTTAGTATAAAGTCAGTAAACACAGATACTACAGAAGACAAACTAAGTTTTTACGACAGAATAAACAATGGTTATCAGACTGTTAAAGAAATTGTAGGCAAAATTTGGCTCTATATAATTATTGGAATCGGTATAGGTGCGCTGGCCCATGCTTATGTTCCTGCCGATTATTTGAGTTCAATACTGGGAAGTGAAAATTGGTATGGAGTTCCTCTGGCAATTTTAATTGGTGTACCTCTTTATTCCAATGCTGCCGGAGTTATACCTATTGTTAGCGTACTAATTGAAAAAGGAGTTAGTTTAGGAACTGCTCTTGCTTTTATGATGTCGGTAATTGCCCTTTCTCTACCAGAAATAATTATTCTTAAAAAAGTTTTAAAGTGGCAAATGATAGCCATCTTTATTGGAATTGTAAGCAGCGGAATAATAATAGTTGGCTTTATTTTCAACTATATCGGTTTCTAATTAGAACGGACTTACACATTCGCCTGTATCTCTTCCGGGGAAAATTTCATTGAGAGTTTTTTGCAACTTATCCCAATCTTCTGCCATCTTATCTACCTGTGCCTGCGTTAAAACCTCTCCCCCATTAGCTATTTTTCTTTCATTAATAATCTTTTGATAATGAATGATATTCATGTCAATATCTAAATTATTATTGAACTCCTTTGCCATGTTCTCAATATTATGTTCTGAGTCGTCGATGAAGATAATAGACTTAAAACTACGACCTGTTCTGCCAAGAATTAATTCAAGCATTTTACCTTTGTTCATCCCTGTTGTCATCATAATTCCATTCATATAACTGAGTGAACGTTTTAATGTATAATTTAAAATAATATCATTGCCTTCTATGGTTTTTAAAGGCGAAATACTAAAATCAACACCATGTTTTATCAATTCTCTTTCTGTTGGAAACCGGTATTTCGAACTTCTTGAAGTTAAGGCCATAATTGAAACACCTTCTTGCTGCCATCCACTAATATATCCCGGCAATCTTTTATCTGTTAGATTAGTTGTTCCCAACTCATATAACAATCCAATGGCATCTTCATAAAAGCATTTTTTAACTTTTTGCTTTTCAGTTGGTTTGATATTTAATTTTCCGGTTTGCCATTGGTACCAAACATCACCCCCCAAATCAACATTGCTCGTTAATATTGTATTATCGATATCGAAAACTATTAACACCTCCTCAACACCATATTGATCTATCTTTTGATCGATAAGAAGTTTAACTTCCTTATAATTTACGGTAGAATCAATTTTTACTCCCTGGGCATAGACAACAAATCCCAGGAATATCATACTGATAATCAGAGTATACCTATTTATAAATATCTTCATTTCTATTATTTTTAATATTCTCAAAAGTATTAAAATTTTCAATCTTAAAAATATTTGAAATTTTATTGACGTATTTATACGTTAGTATTAATATTTGACGTATTTTTGCGTCAAAATATTTAATATGGCAACATCGAAAACAGAATTATTTGAAGATGGATTAGTGGAAAGCGCCACATATTTCAAGGCTCTGGCACATCCTGCAAGATTACAAATTCTAAAATTTCTTGCGGAAACAAAATCATGCTTTACCGGAGATATTTCAGAAGAAATCCCTTTGGGGAGAACCACAGTAAATCAGCATCTTAAAGAATTAAAAGACAGTGGGTTTATAGTGGGGCATATTGATGGTTCAAGAACAAATTACTGTTTAAACAGTTCTAAAATAGATCAGATAAAAAAGCAAATTCAGGAGTATTTAAAATGCATTGATATTAAAGGCATTAAATGTTAAAACAAAAATATGAAGATATTAATTATATGTACAGGAAATAGTTGCCGATCGCAAATGGCACATGGGTTTTTGGAGCATTTCGACAATAATTTGATAGTCAGATCGGCAGGAACCGAAGCATCAGGAAAAATTGCCCAAAAGGCTGTTGAAGTAATGAATGAAATTGGGATTGATATAAGTAATCATACTTCCGACTCAATTGACAAATATATTGATGAAGAATGGGATTATGTAATAACAGTGTGTGGTGGGGCTAACGAAACATGTCCTGCTTTCGTTGGAGAAGTGAAAAATCGTATACACATCGGATTCGACGATCCTGTTAATGCAAAAGGAAGTGAGGAATTTATTTTAAATGAATACCGCAGAGTTCGGGACGAAATAGAATATGCATTTAAAAATTTTTACATTAAAAACTTAAGATAATGAACAAGGACATAAAAGAAGTAGTTAAGGAAAAGTATAGCATTATTGCCAATCAGAGTAAAAGCGACAATGAAACATCATGTTGCGGGGGTACCGATTGCTGCAGCAGTATTGACTACACAATATTTAGTGATGATTATTCCAAAGAAGAAGGCTATGTTAAAGACGCAGATCTGGGCCTAGGTTGCGGACTACCCACTGCATTTGCAGGTATAAACAAAGGAGATAGCGTTCTGGATCTGGGCAGTGGTGCCGGAAATGATTGTTTTGTTGCCAGATCAATTGTTGGTGAGGAAGGAAAAGTTACCGGTATCGACTTTACTGATGATATGCTTAAAAAGGCTATCGAAAATAACAACAAATTAGGATATAAAAATGTTGATTTTGTTAAAGGCGATATAGAGGATATGCCACTGGAAGACAATTCATTTGATGTAATAATATCAAATTGCGTTTTAAATTTGGTTCCCGATAAAACAAAGGCTTTTGCCGAAATATTACGCACACTTAAACCCGGAGGACATTTTTGTGTTTCTGATGTGGTTATACTTGGCAAATTACCTGAAAAAATAAAAGAAAATGCTGAAATGTATGCAGGTTGTGTTTCAGGGGCGTTGGAAAAAAATGAATATCTTCAAATTATTGAAGAAAGTGGATTTAAAAATATTGAAATCCATAAGGAGAAGGAAATTGAAATTCCAAACAGCATTATGCTTAATTACTTAAGTTTAGACGAATTACGAAAATTAAAACGCGATAAAACAGGTATTTTCAGTATAACTGTTACTGCCTATAAATAAACACTTTATCTGTTATGAGTAAGAAAAAAATTGGCTTTTTCGAAAAGTATTTAAGCCTTTGGGTAGCACTTTGCATCATTTTGGGAATATTGATTGGGCAGTTTTCTGCAGGAAGCATGGAGGCTCTGAGCAAATTGGAAATTTATAATGTAAACATACCTGTAGCAATATTAATCTGGCTGATGATTTACCCTATGATGCTGCAGGTTGATTTTTCGAGTATCAGAAATGTTGGAAAACGTCCTAAAGGAATAATATTAACATTAGTTGTAAACTGGCTAATCAAGCCGTTTACTATGGCCTTTTTTGCCTGGATATTTTTCTCTCATTTGTACTCTGCTTTTATAAGCCCTGATCAGGCAGGGGAATATATAGCAGGAGCAATCTTATTAGGGGCAGCACCCTGCACTGCAATGGTATTTGTATGGAGTTATCTCACCGATGGCGACCCCAACTACACATTGGTACAAGTTTCGGTAAACGATTTAATAATTTTAGTTGCCTTTGTCCCTATAGTTGGCCTATTGCTTGGCATAACAAACATTAGCATTCCTTATAATACTCTAATTGCAAGTATTATTGTGTTTGTACTTATTCCTTTAATTGCCGGATATCTAACCAATAAAATTCTGATTAGAGCAAGAGGTGAAGAATGGTTTAAGAATGAATTTTTACCAAAGTTCAAGCCTGTTAGCATAATTGCTCTCCTATTAACGCTTATTCTATTATTTGCTTTTCAGGGAAAGAACATAATTGAAAATCCGCTAATTATATTGCTGGTAGCAATCCCATTAGTAATTCAAACATATTTTATATTTTTTGTGGCATGGTTTGGGGGTAAATTTCTGAAACTACCTCATAATATTATGAGTCCGGCGGCACTCATCGGAGCCAGCAATTTTTTTGAACTTGCAGTAGCCGTAGCAATAGCACTCTTTGGTTTAAACTCACCTGCTGCAATGGTAACGGTGGTTGGCGTTTTGGTTGAAGTGCCTGTTATGCTCTCACTGGTTCGTATAGCTAATAAATGGAAGTATTAACTGTTTTTCAGGAAAATACAGAAAGTACTTCCTTCATTTTCTTTGCTCTCTAGTGTTAGTTGTGCTCCAATAATTTTAGAGTATTCAGAACATAATATGAGCCCCATTCCGGAACTCTTTTCATTATTGGTTCCTGATCTGTTAAAATCGAAATCAAAGTTAAACACATCCTTAACTTTGTCTTGAGGAAATCCAATGCCCGTATCGCTAACACATATCTGTTTGCCATCTCTAATATTCTTTGCAACAACAGAAACTTTTCCTCCTATAGGAGTAAATTTTACTGCATTAACAACAAGGTTTAATATGACATGAGTGAATAAGTTGGGATCTGTTTCTAATTCAAATTTATCATCAATTACAAAATCAAATGAGATCCTTTTTTCATTTACCTGCTTCTTTATTGAATTAAAAATTTCATCTAATTTGGGTTTCACCTCGAATACCTCAATATTTGCTTTTATTAATCCCCTTTGTGTTTTACTCCAATCTAACAAATCTTCAAGTAAGGAATAAGTAACCTCAGTGCTTTTATGAAGTTTATCAATTACGTTTTTCTTTTCAGTATCGTCGAGCAAATCCCAATCAGAATTTAATAAATTCAGGAAGCCCAATAAACTATTAAACGGACTTTTTAAATCATGACCTATTATGGTAAAAAACTTATCTTTTGTCTGATTAGCTTCGATAAGTTCATTTTGTTTTTCAGTAAGATTCTCATTAACAGCATTTAATTCTTCATTTAGAAGATTTAATTCTTCATTTAAATTAATTAATTCTACGTTTACATTTCCTAGATCCTGATTTTTATTTTCTAATTCTGCTGCCAGCCTCTCTATTTTTTTTCTGTTCATATATATACTAATGAGATAAATGAACAGACTTACAGCACCTAGTAATAACAGTATTATTAAAATATTTCTATTTTGTAATAATCGAGTTTTCAGTTCATTTTCTTTTTCTAAATAGTTAATATTAAAACTTTGATCTGCCAGATATTTATTAAACTTATATTTTTCCAGTTGTTGATGTGCTTCATCTTTATGAATACTGTCGGTTATTTCGGTATATAATTGATAATATTCAACACTTTTTTTGTATTTTTTTGTTGCTTCAGCTAAACGAATAAGGTTTTCATAAGCTATTCGTTGGTAATTAATTATACCCAAACTATCTGCCAAATTAAGTCCTTTATTAAGGTACTTTTCCGATTGTTTATAATCATTAATTTTTAGATAATTTGATCCAATATTTACTAATGCAGCGGCTTTTGATCCCAAATTATTTTCAATCACCGGACTTTCAAGTACTTTGAAATAATAATATGATGATGAATCATAATCCCTTTTCTTACCAAGTACATTTCCTAAGCCTATATTTACATTAATATTAATAAACTCTTTATGATAATCATCCGCTACTTTTTGAGCATATTTATAATAGTATGTGGCTGAGTCAAGATTATTTTTAAGATCAAAATAAAGTTGCCCTTTAAATGCAAGTATATTTGGAAGAATATTAATGTCATGGTTTTTTTTATTTAATTCAATAGCTTTATTATAATATGACAATGAGTTATCAAAATCCTCCATATGATAATATAAACTACCGAAAATACTATTAACTAAAACTTCAAGATTAGCATCTGGATAATTAGGCAGACTATCTTTTACCTGCATCAGATGCTTTATCGCATCAGCATATTTGCCTTGGTTTAGGAACAATCTTCCCAAATCAAAATTTGCCTTATTAGCCAAATCAACCGAATTGTTTTCTAAGGAATAACTAACAGTTTCTTCCAGATAATAAATAGCACTATCAGTATTAAACAAATTACTGTAAAGCATTCCTATATTACCCAGTATCAATGCTTTATTTCGTTTACTGGAAGTGAATTGTGCCGAATACAATGCTTTTTTATAATAATGTAATGAGCTATCGTAATTGGCATACATCCAATGATAATTACCCAGGTAATGATACGATTTGAACAGTCCGTACTTATAATCATACTTCTTTGATAAATCATATAAACTATCAATAAAATACTTGGAAGTATCAGGTTTTATATTCAGATACTCACTGGCTATTTTAATATAATTGTTAACTTTAGAAGTGTCAATGTCCTGACCATAGTTCAGTTCAGATGCATTACTTATTCTAAATAAACCTAATACAATGAAAATGATGAATAATAGTACAGTCTTTTTTAGAAGTATATTAATGGTCATTAGCTGTTATTATTAATAAAAAAGTTGCAAGGTAAGTATTAATACTTTAATTAAGTATTGTTGCACCTAAATTATTAATAAATACCAATATGATACATGAAAGAGATGGTTTAAACAAATTGTAACTCCCTGGCATTCTGAATAATAATGTGTTCAAAAACTTTAAAAAAGTTAATATTAGTAGAGGAGAAAAATGCTTTTTATTGTACAAACAGAAAGCATACTAATGTTTATTTATTATTAATAATATTTCTCTAAAGAGTTAAACAAAAAGTACTTCCTTTATTTTCTTCACTTTCCAGACTTAGTTTTGCCTCCATTATGCGGGCATATTCGGAACAGAGTATTAAACCCATACCCGAACTCTTTTCATTTTCGGTACCTGAGCGGTTAAAATTAAAATCAAAGTCAAATACGCTATTAATTTTATCTTTAGGAAAACCTATGCCGCTATCCTTAACACAGATCTTTTTCACTCCATTTTCATCATTACTTACAATGCTTATTTCACCTCCTTTTGGTGTAAACTTAATAGCGTTATTTAAAAGGTTTAACATTATATGAGAAAATAAGCGCAGATCGGTGTTTACTTCAAAATCATCTTTAACTCTGATGCTTAAATCAATTTCTTTTTGTTTTACCTGACTTTTAATAACATCCAATATTTCATCTATTATAGGTCGTATTTTAAATACTTCTCTATTTAAGGTTACTAAACCCCTTTGTGTTTTACCCCAATCCAACAAATCTTCAAGCAACTTAAATGTACCTAAGGTGTTATTATACAATTTATTGACTATTGTTTTTTTCTCAACATCATCAAGTAAATCCCAATCTGAAGTTAATAAACTTAAAAATCCCAGCAGACTATTAAAAGGACTTTTCAAATCATGACCAATAATGGCGAAAAATTTGTCCTTTGTCTTATTTGCCTCCATTAACCTGGATTGTTGAACAGTCAGTTCTTCATTTACAGTATTCAATTCTTCGTTTACATTTTCTAAATCCTCATTCTTCCTTGCCAATTCACTTGCTAATCGCTTTATTTTCGTTCTGTTAATAAAAATATTTATCAGATAAATTAATAAGATTAATGCCGCAAAAATTGAAATGCCCAGCAAAATACTTCTGTTTCTTATCAATCGTGCTTTAAGTATATTCTCTTTTTCTAATAACCTGATATTATATTCCTGATCAGCAAGGTACTTTTCAAACTTAATTTTTTCTAATCTTTGTTTAGTGTTTTGTTTCTCAAGGCTATCACGTATTAAATTATAAACATCTACATAGGCTAAACCTTCATCAAAACGATTAGTTTCTCTTTTAAGTCGAATCATATTTCTTAGGCCAATATTTTGGTAGTTAATTATTCCTGCACTATCAGCTATTGCCAGCCCTTCAGTAAGAAAAGTATCTGCATTTTTATAATCTTTTTTCTCCAAATAATAAATTCCAATATTTATGTATGCAGCGGCTTTATTACTGGGCGCAACATTTACACTCTGACTATTTATCACTTTTGAATAATATATAAATGCAGAATCATACTTTTGCTCGTTCATATAAATATTACCAATACCAATATTTACATTAAGTTCAACATAATCTTTTTCGTAATCGTTGGAAGCATCCAAGGCTTTGTTGAAATAATAAAAAGCAGAATCGACATCATGTTTTAGGTTTAAATAATCTTGGGCTATATTTATGTATATGCCTGACAAAATATTTATTTGTTCATTTTCAATATCTAATTTTATTGCTTTATTATAGTATTTTATCGACTGCTCGAAATCTTCAACATGATAATATAAAGTTCCAAGCATATCAGTTGCCAACAAATTTAGTCTAGAATTAGGGCTTACTTCAAGACTATCCAATGTCATATTCAAATTTTTAACTGCCTCAATATAATTTGCTTGATTTAGATAAAGTTTCGCAAGATCAAACCTGGCCTTAGTTACCATGTCATTAACTTTGTTAGTTATAGAATATTCAATACAATCACCTAAATATTTAATAGCACTGTCGGTTGCAAACATATTGCTGTACAAAAGTCCAATATTACCTAAAACCAGAGCCTTATTTCTAAATTGTGGTGTTAATACCGAATACTCTAATGCCTTCTTATAATTTACCAGAGCGCTATCGAATTCACCATACATCCAATAATATATTCCACGAGCATTATAGGCTTTAAAAAGTCCAAAACTATTATTTGATTTACTTGATAAGTCCATCAAAGAGTCGACATAAAACATAGCACTGTCAGGTTTAACGTTGATATACTTTAAAAGCTGATCAATATACATGTTGATCTTCAGGGTATCTGATTTTTCAAATTCATTTTCTGTTTCGCTTGCTTTACATATGTTTCCAACAAAGTAAAATACTAGTATTAGAAGTAATCCAGAATAACTTACAACTTTATTTTTATTCATACAGTTTACCAGTCAGTTCACAATAATAAATTATAGCTTTAATAACGCAATATACAAAATATACCACATGGTTTTAACTTTATGAAACTAATATTTGCTTCACAATGAACAAATTTTCGAATTTCTGAATTTTCTTTACTTTGCTAAAATTATTATGGAAACAGAAGAAAGAAAGAAAATACACGAATACCTTATATCGGAAAAAGCAAAGGTATTAGTCAAGATAGAAGAACTTAAAGAGTTATCGCAACCCATAGAACCCGACTGTGCCATAGGCAGGGTTAGCAGAATGGATGCCATTAACAATAGAGGAATCAGCGAGGCAGCACTTCAAAAAGCACAAGAAAAACTTAAAAAAATAAATATTTCTTTGAGTAGCATAAATGATGATAATTTTGGAAAGTGCATACATTGCGGAGAAGAAATTGCTATACAGCGTTTACTACTTATGCCAGGTTCTTTATGCATAAAATGTGCTCAAAGGCATTAATAAAAGCAAATTAAAAGATGTTGAAAATAAAAACATCAAAATGGTTAATAATTTTTAGTTTGATTTTCGCAGGCGAAATGATTTTCAGTCTGCCATTTCATATTGCACGTTTTTTCAGGCCTACCCTACTCCAAGCTTTTAATCTAACAAACACCCAACTTGGCGATATTGTATTTCCATATGGGATATTGGCCATGCTGAGTTATTTTCCCGGAGGAATTATTGCCGACAGATTTTCAGGAAGGAAACTAATGACTTTATCATTGTTTGCTACAGCCTTAGGTGGAATTTATATGTCGTTTATGCCGGGAATTACAGAACTATATTTTCTTTTTGCATGGTGGGGATTAACAACAATTTTTCTTTTTTGGGCACCCATGATAAAAACTACCCGTAAGTGGGGAGGAAGTCTTGCCCAGGGCAAAGCTTTCGGCTTACTTGACGGAGGACGTGGCTTAGCAGCAGCATTAGTTTCTACCCTGGCAGTTTACCTCCTCTCTGTTAGTTTTGGTCATGAAATCACAGCAATTACTAATGAAGAAAGAATAACTGCTATTAAATCAGTTATTTGGCTTTACACAATTTTCACATTTCTTGCAGGTATTTTGATATGGATAGTAATCCCTGAAGACAAGCCAATAAATCATAAGAAAACAAATACTAATTACAATTTAATAAGTGTAATTAGAAATAGAAACGTTTGGCTACAGGCTATAGTTGTGGTTTGTGCCTATAGTGCATACAAAGGATTAGATTACTACTCACTTTATGCCGTTGATTTTATGAATATGAATGAAGTGGAGGCTTCCGAGTTTGTTTCATATGCGGCTTTTCTGCGACCCCTGGGAGCAATTGCAGCAGGATTTTTAGTGGATAGATTTAGCGGTAAAAAAATTATCAGTATTAGTTTTTCTATCTTAACAATAGTTTATTTTCTTCTTACATTAATAAGCCCAAACCAAAATAATATACTTATTTTAATGGCCAACCTAATAATTTCATTTATTGCTGTTTATGCTCTAAGAGGAGTTTATTTTGCACTTATCGAAGAAACTAAAATACCAATAATCTCCACAGGCACAGCAGTGGGAGTTATTTCAGTATTGGGTTATACACCCGATGTATTTTTTAATTCTCTTGCCGGCAGATTGCTTGATTCGAGCCCGGGTTTGCCAGGATACCATCATTTTTATATAGTATTAATAGGATTTTCATTTATTGGACTATTTGCAACTATGCTATTAAAAACAAAGAAGAGGCAAACTTTATCGGTGGAGAAAAATACTATGGTTAATAATTAGTTTATATCCACAGATTAATTAAAATTGGTGATTTTTTATTTTTTATACTTTTACAAAAAAAAACAGAGCATTTATGAGTGGCAATTTCAAACTTATAGAGGTAACAGATAAAAATTCTAACACACAATTCCTGAACTTCCCTTCCAAACTATATAAAAATGACAAAAACTGGGTAAGGTATCTCGACTCTGATTTGGAAAAAGTATTTAATCCAAAGAAAAACAAATCCTTTAAAACAGGAGAACTAATTCGTTGGATATTAAAGGATGGTAATGAGATAATAGGAAGAATTGCAGCATTTTACGACACAAAATCTTCAGATAAAGAAGATCAGCCAACAGGTGGTATTGGGTTTTTTGATTGCATCAATAATCAGGATGCGGCTAATATGATGTTCGATGCGGCTAAGCAATGGCTTATTAGCAAAGGTATGGAAGCAATGGACGGTCCGGTTAATTTTGGATCTCGTGAAAACTTCTGGGGATGCCTTAAAGAAGGATTTTACGAACCTGTTTATAATATGCCATATAATTTTGAATATTATAATGAATTGTTTGAAAACTATGGCTTTCAAAATTATTTCAACCAGTTTACATACCATACAAAACTTAAAGTTGGCCTAATAGACCCTAAAATTACAGAAAATGCCATGGCACTTAAAAAAGAAGAACCCGATATAACTTTTGGTATACACGACAAAAGAAATACGGAAAAATCTGCTGATAATTTTCTTGAAGTATTTAATGCTGCATGGGCTAAATTCCCCGGAGTTAAACCCTTGTCGAAAAAACATGCCAATGCGCTTTTCAATAGTTTAAAACAAATTATTGATCCAAAATTATTGATATTCGCTTATCATAAAAACAAACCAATTGCCTTTTTTCTTATGATACCTGATTTAAATCCAATTATTAAAAAATTCAATGGTAAATTTCATTTGATAAACAAACTAAGGCTATTATTTGACTTAAAAGTCAGGAAGCAGAGCAAACGTGCTTTGGGATTAATATTCGGCGTTGTGCCTGAATTCCAGGGAAAGAAAATTACTGATGGTATGATAAACTATTTTGAAGAAGAAGTTGGAGAAGGTTTGCAATATACCGACCTGGAAATGAACTGGATAGGAGATTTTAATCCTAAAATGATAAAATTGGTAAAATCTCTTAATGCAGATGTCAGGAAAGTTCACATTACTTACCGTTACCTATTCGATAGAAGCAAAGAATTTAAGAGAGCAAAACTTATATAATTTTTTTCTACAAAGAAAACATAAAATAATTATCTTAGTTCTCACTAATATTCACATAAACTCTTAATTAAATGAGCAAATTTTCGCATTTATTATTCAGTATTAGTTTGACTACTATTGCATTGTTAATGTTTTCCTGCAGCAGTAATAATAGCAATACACAAGCGCCAATTCCGGAAATAACCGTTATAGAAGCATTGCAGAAAGATGTCCCCATATACAGGGATTTTGTAGGACAAATTTATGGCAGCAGTGATATTCCTATCAGAGCCAGAGTTAGTGGTTTTCTGGAAGGAATACATTTTCAGGAAGGAAATTTGGTAAAAAAAGGTCAGCTTTTATACACCATCGACCAGCAGACTTATAAAGCAAAGGTGGCCGTTGAACAAAGTAAATTAGCGGAAGCCAAAACATCTATGGTTAAAGCAGAAAGTGATCTAAACAGAATAAAACCTCTGGCTGAAATAAATGCAGTAAGCAAAAGCGACCTGGACGCTGCTGTTGCCCAATATGAGGCCGCTAAGGCGTATGTAGAGGCTGCTAAGTCGAGCCTTGAATTAGCTAAAATTGATTTGGGTTATTGTAGCGTTAAATCTCCAATTAATGGACTGATAGGAAAAACTAATGCTAAAAGAGGTGAGTTTGTGGGACAGAATCCAAATCCTGTTATCCTTAATACTGTTTCTATTACCGACTCTATATTAGTGGAATTTTACCTAAGTGAAGGCGATTATATTGAGCTGGCACGTAAAGCCATAAATATTGAAGAAGGAAAGACCGTACGCCCTGAAAAATACGACCCCGACATAAAACTAATACTTGCCGACGGTTCAACATATGAAGAACAAGGAAGTATTAACTTTGTCGACAGAAGTGTAGATCCAAATACTGGGTCAATATTGATACAAGCAGTTTTCCCAAACCCTTCAGGACTCTTACGGCCCGGTTTATACGCTAAAGTACGAATAAAAGTAAACGTTGTAAAAGATGCAATTCTTATACCTCAGAGATGTGTAAGTGAACTTCAGGGGCAATACTCAGTTTATGTAGTTAACGATAGCAATCGTGTTGAAACAAAGCAAATAAATGTAGGTCCAAGAATTAACGACTACTGGCTAATCGAAAAAGGGCTGGAGGCAAAAGACAAAGTGGTTATCGATGCACTCCAAAAAGTATCGGAAGGTGCGATGGTTAAACCCAAAGTAATTGAATTCAAAAGTAAGAGCAAGGAAACTCAAAATTAAAACAATGGCTGAAAGTAAAGGAAATTTTTTCGTTCACAGACCGATAGTTGCGATGGTTATAGCCATAATCATTGTTATTGTTGGGGTATTGTCGATGTTGAGTTTACCCATCGAGCAATATCCAAATCTGACCCCTCCCATTGTACAGGTACGAGCTAATTATACAGGAGCAAATGCAATTAGTGTAGAAGAAAGTGTTGCAACACCTTTAGAACAACAAATAAACGGTGTAGACAATATGATTTATATGAAATCTACCAACGCCAACGATGGTAGTATGAATATTGACATCTCTTTTGACGTGGGAACCGATCCTGACATGAATACTGTTTTAGCACAGAACAGAGTTTCTGCTGCCTCGGCAAAACTTCCCCAACAGGTGACAAAAATGGGTGTTACAACAGAGAAGTCACTTCCTAATATATTAATGTTAATTACACTTACTTCTGACGGTCGTTATGATCAGGATTTTCTGGGCAACTACGCATTAATAAACATTAAAGATCAACTTGCCAGGATTAAGGGAATAGGCCGGGTTAATGTTCTGGGAGCCTCCGACTATTCAATGAGAATTTGGATAAAACCCGACCGCCTGGCACAAATGGGATTAACAATTCCTGAGATATTAAATGCTATAAATCAGCAGAATATAATAGTTCCCGGTGGTAAATTTGGCGCGGAGCCGGCCCCCGCAGGAACAGAGTTTACATACACAGTTAGATTACCGGAAAGGTTTAACTCTCCCGAAGCTTTTGGTGAAATAGTAATAAGAACTACCGCCGAAGGCTCGCAGGTAAAACTTAAAGATGTAGCAACAATAAACCTCGGTGTTGAAACCTATAGTTCTTTTACACGCTTAAACGGTGAGGTTTGTTCTGCTATAGCCCTTTACCAGGCTCCAGGGTCTAATGCTGTGGAACTTGCTGCTAAGGTAATCGAGGAAATGAATTTGCTTAAAAAGAAATTCCCTGAAAGTGTAAAATATGAAGTTTCACTGGATTCAACGGCTCCAATTACTGCTGGATTAAGAGATATAGTTGTTACTCTTATTATAGCTGTAATACTCGTAGTTTTAGTGGTTTTTATATTTATTCAGGACTGGAGAGCAACTCTTATTCCTACCATAGCAATTCCTGTTTCACTTATTGGTGCATTTATCTTTTTCCCTTTATTGGGATTCACCATAAACGTTTTGAGTTTACTGGGACTGGTGCTGGCCATTGGAATTGTTGTTGACGATGCCATTGTTGTGGTAGAGGCAACACAGGTTAATATTGCCAATGGAATGACCAGCAGACAAGCAACTCTGGATGCTATGCGTAAAGTAACTGCTCCTGTAATTGCCACAACTCTGGTGTTAGTAGCAGTATTTATTCCGGTTGCAGGTATGGCGGGAATTACCGGGCGACTTTACCAGCAATTTGCCATTACCATCGTAGTTTCAGTTCTGGTTTCGTCTGTTAATGCACTTTCTCTCTCCCCTGCCCTGTCTTCCATTTTATTAAAAGAGCCAAAACCTTACAAAGGACCTTTGGGATGGTTTTTTGGTAAATTTAATAAGTTCATGGGATCTACCACCGATGCGTATATGAGTTTTAGTGGGATAATATCACGAAAAATCAAAAGAGGAGTAGTTTTTATTTTAATCGTATCACTGGGTGCAGTTATATTTGGAAAAGCGGTTCCTGGAGGATTTATTCCAGAGGAGGACATGGGTTATTTCTTTGTAAACATACAATTGCCCAATGCTGCAAGTCTGCAAAGAAGTGATGTGGTTGCAAAAGACGTGGAAAAAATATTGGAAAGCATTCCTGAAGTAGAATATGTTACAACCGCCACAGGATTCAGCCTTTTATCGGGTGCAATGTCATCCAACAACGCATTTATGTTCGTAACTCTTTCAGATTGGGCCGATAGGGAAAATACAGCAAAAGAGGTCGTTCAAAAAGTAAATATTCTTTTGGCAACAAAAATTAAAGCGGCACAAGCATTTGCCTTCGGACCTCCAGCTATACCAGGATTAGGAAATGGTTCAGGTTTTAGTATTATGCTGCAGGATAAAGGTGGAAATACAACCGACTATTTATCGCAAAATACTATGAAGTTTATAGTGGCGGCAAATAAACGACCTGAAATAGGTGCCGCATTTACAACTTTCCAGGCCAACGTTCCTCAGAAATATCTTGATATCGACAAGGAAAAAGCATTGAAGTTGGGTGTTAATTTGAATGATTTGTATACTACCATTGGTTCATTAATGGGTGGGGCTTATGTAAATGATTTTACACGATTCGGCCGATTATATAAAACCTATATCCAGGCAGAACCTGAATATCGTATCGACGAAAGTCAGATTACGAATTTCTTTGTAAAAAACTCTTCCGGAAATATGGTACCCCTTTCTACTCTTACAACAGTAAAAAACATTTCCGGGCCTGATTATACTAACCGTTTTAACTTATTCCGTGCTGTAGAAGTAACAGGAAGCCCTGCCAAAGGATATACTTCAGCCGAGGCCATGAATGCTCTGGAAGAAGTTGCCGCAGAGGTATTACCGCAGGATATGAGTTATGCCTGGAACGCCATGTCGTATCAGGAAAAGCAGGCTTCCGGATCACTGGGAATCATATTAACTTTTTCTTTGGTTTTTGTATTCCTGATTTTAGCCGCTCAATACGAAAGCTGGTCGCTGCCCTTTAGTATTTTGTTGGGAACCCCATTTGCAATTTTTGGTGCATTGCTTGCTCTTTGGGTGGGACGACTTATAAGTCCGACTTTTGAGAATAACATTTTTGCACAGGTTTCATTTGTAATGCTTATTGGTATGGCAGCCAAAAATGCAATTCTTATTGTGGAATTTGCTAACGATGAGTTTAAAAAGGGATTATCCCTTGTGGAATCTGCATTAAGTGCTGCTAAATCAAGGTTTCGTCCAATTCTTATGACTGCATTCTCATTCATTTTCGGAATCTTCCCTCTCGTAGTTGCCACAGGATCGGGAGCTGAAGCACGTAAAGTAATGGGAATGGCATTGCTGGGTGGAATGACACTAGCCACTATATTAGGTGTATTTTTCTATCCAATGTTATTTATCCTTATCGGGAAAATTGCAGGCTACGAAAAGAAACGTGATAAACTAAATGAAATACAATTAGAATCGGATGAGGTAATAAATAAATAATACTAAAATGAGAAAATTTACAATATTTATAACAATAGGAATATTATTTATTGCCGGCTGTACTCTTGGCCCTGATTTCCAATCTCCTAAATATACAGGAAATGATATTTTTAGATTCGATACTTTAACAACCGATACAGTTGTAAATCTAAGGTGGTGGGAGTTATTTAACGACCCTGAACTAAACAAATTAATCAAAATAGCACTCAACAACAATAAAGATGTACTGATTGCATCAGCAAGGATAGATGCAGCAAAGGCTAATTTTGGATATACTAAAGCTGATCAGTTTCCTGCTTTTGGTTTCTCAGTAAGCGGTGCCGGAGGAAATTATGGTGGAGGTAATTTGCTAAATTCCAATGCAAGTAATTTTTCTGCTTATCCGGAAATGAATTGGGAATTAGGCTTTTGGGGGAAATACAAAAGACTCAATGAGGCAGCAAGAGCAGAATTAATGGCCTCTGAATTTGGAAAGCGAACAGTACAAATTAGTATAATATCGGCTGTTGCATCCACATATTTTTCACTTTTGGAATACAAAGAGAAACTTGAAATTTCCAGACAAACCCTGGCATCAAGAGACAGTGGTTTGAAAATCGTTCAGGCAAGATATGATTATGGTGTTGTTGCCGAAATAGATCTAAATCAGGCTCAGATACAAAAGGAAATATCTGCAGCCGCAGTACCTTCTTACGAAAGAGCAGTAGCAATTACCGAAAATACATTAAGCATATTATTGGGAGAAAATCCAAAAGGATTTATTGCTGACCATACTCTAATAGAACAGCAAACACCTCCTGAAATACCTGAAGGACTACCCTCTCAACTATTGCAAAGACGACCCGACATTCGAGAGGCTGAACAACTCTACAAGGCTCAAAATGCAAGAATTGGTGCTGCACAGGCCATGAGATGGCCTTCCCTGAACATAACAGGTCTTTTGGGTTATGCATCCAACGATTTGATGAATATCACAACAGGTGGACTTGCATGGTCCGCAGCAGGGAGTTTAACAGGACCTCTTTTCCAATTTGGTAAAAATAAAAGACGTGTTGAAATTGAAAGATATAATACAGAAGTAGCTCTTATACAATACGAAAACACAGCATTAACTGCTTTTAAAGAAGTTGCTGATGCTTTGATAACCATTAAAACTTTGAAAACTGAACTCGCTGCAAATAAATCAAGAAATATAGCAGCAATAAATGCTGAAATGCTCTCTGCGGAGAGATATGATAAAGGACAAACTTCTTATCTGGAAGTATTGGAAAGCCAACGTCAATCGTTTGATGCTCAGTTAACATATACACAAACACAAAGGGAACTTCTGGATGCTTATATTTCTCTTTATAAAGCTTTGGGTGGAGGATGGATTTCTCCTGAAGAGGAAGCAAGTTCAAAATAATTACTGGTTTTTACCAAATTTGATTTTAGAGTATTCTCAAACCGTTTTTGGTTTTACATGAAGGTTGCAATAGTGTAACCTCATTATCCTCTCCCATAGCACCTAATATTAAACATTCACTCATTAAAGTTGCTATTTGCTTTGGTGGAAAGTTTATTACTGCAACAATCTGTTTTCCGATTAATTCTTCTTTTGAATATAGTTTTGTTATTTGAGCAGATGACTTTTTAATACCGTAATCGCCAAAATCTACTTTGAGAATATAAGACGGCTTTCTTGCTTCCTTAAAATCTTCTGCCCACAAGATGGTTCCCACTCGTATTTCAACTTTTTCAAAGTCATTCCAACTAATAAAATCATCATTCATAATTGATTAATTATTTTTAAAATATTCTTCTATTCTTAAATCTACATTTTTCTGTAAATTTCTATAAAAGAACATATAGTCGTAAATATGATATTCTCCATCAACAAAAATTGGGAGTAGTGCCGGATATTCCAGAGGGTCAACATCGGGAACTACCAGTGTACCTCTGCCGGGTTTGATGTATGCTGAAGTAAAATTCGGGATTTCCTTATTGATAATTCCACCATAATCAGTAAAACATGCCCCTAAGTTTAAATCATTGGAAGCCAATGTTGTATCACAGGTCCAACTTAAAGGATTAATCGACATAGTGCTCTTGGGAACCATAATAGAACTATCAATGAAACTTGCTTCCGAACTATAACTAATCACAACACCTAAATCAATATTTGATTTTGCCGCTTTTAGATGTTTGTTGTTTTGCACATCTAGAGAATCCAGTCTCCACCCTATAGCATAAGCAGCAATAAATCTTTTCTGAATTTCAGCATCATCGAAAGTGTTTTTTATCAGTTCAATAATCATCTCAGCCCCCTGACTAAAGCCAGCGAGGATAAATGGTTTATCACTTTCATTAAAATAATAATTAAAAGCGTCTTCAATGTCACTATAGGCAAGTTCATAGGCTGCATTAACGTTTTCATCGGAACTCACATCATCATAAGCCCTGATACCATAGCAGTTAAAACTCGCCTGTCGGTAAAATGGCGCATAAAAATTAACATCACCTTCATCGTAAATACCTTTTTCCATATTAATGGCACCAATAAAATTCAGGCGTTCAACGGGATCGTTTATTGGCATATTATAAATGCTGTCGGTACCTCCATAAATTGTTGGGGCCACAAAAAAAATATCTATATCATGCTTATTACTTAAGGGAAAATAAGCCCAATTAGTTATTTGTGAATAATCAACTTCCTCATTATTGCCGTTACTTTCTTTATTGCATGCTAATTCTCCTGAAATCAATAATATAACTATAAAATACATTATTAGACTTTTAGCATATTTTTGATTCTTCATATTATTGAGTTATAATTATAAACAAAAATTAACAAGGCATTAAATTAATCAATATTTTGGTTTGTTGTTACAAATTATATCAAAAAAAAGCGGATACCTAAAATAGGATATCCGCTTTACTTCTTTATATAGCTACTTATTTAATAACTACCTGTAGTCTGGGGTTTACGCTATTAATGGTATAAGGCATTAAAAGACTCTTGTCTACATACAAAAATTCCAAAGATTTTAAGTTGGATATTGAAGCCGGTATTTCCACCTGAGGTCCGCAATTTACCAAATTGAACTCTATTAAACTCTCCAACTGTCCTATTTCATATGGTAAACTTGTTAAACTATTTTTTCCTACAACAAAATATTGAAGACTTTCAAGTCCGCCGATTGTATGAGGAATCGCCTGTAAGTCATTATTATTTAAGTAGAAGAACTTGAGATTTTTTAACATCCCAATACTTTCAGGCAAAGCCCGTAGTTTGTTATACTGAATATCAAGGACTTCCAGACTTTTCAAATCACCTATTTCGTCAGGCAGGGATATTAATTCGTTATGTTTTATGGAGAGTTTTTTAAGTTTTTGAAGTTTGCCAATCTCGGGAGGTAATTGTTTTAAACGGTTACTACTTAAAACTAATGTCTCCAAATTCTCCAATTCCCCAATTTCCTTTGGAAGCGTTTCTATTTGATCTCTAAACAGATACAGGGTTTTTAAATTTTTGAGCGTCTTTATTTCAGGTGGCAACTCCTTAATACTCTTATTTTTTATTTTTAATACAACAACATCATCAGGATTTGCCAGTGCCTTATCAATATCTTTATAAACAGAGCAAGCGCTAAACGTAAACTGAAAGATAATTGCTAAAAAGACGATTTTTAAGATTAATTTTTTGTTCATAATACAGGTTTTAATTTTTAATTATTTATTTATTAAGGAATAAAACTCCTTCAATTCTAACTTTCTGTTCTTATCCAAATTATGCCACCGAATACCCTGAATGGCACCTTCCAGAGCATACAACATATTTAAACATACTCCGCTATTTTCAATGGTTGCGAGTTTTATGATAGCATTCTCGCTGCCAATTTCCTTCAATGTTTTTTCATCATTTATGCCAAGCTGATTTAGTTTGTCGGCAAGTATTTTGCCTATGTTTGGAAGGTTTGTAAGTGTGTTCATTATGTTTTTATTTCTTTAAACTATAATATATTTTCTTTAAGTTATTTGAATGTCCAAGTATTTCGATATACTGGTTTTCTATCTACCCACTCATTATTATAAAGTACGAGTTCAAACCTATATATTTCTCTCTTTAAGTGAGTATCAGCAGGATCGTATGATTCCTCTTTGGAACTAGTGATGCAGGTTACCGGGATTGCTAATGTAAACCCACAATTCTCGCCATTAATTTGTGCTGGAAAAAATTTCATTTCTTTTACATCCTTGTCCTTTATAATTTTTTTTAATGATGGCTCAGAGGTATATGGTACATCAATTCTTTCAACTACTCCATGTTTATTAAGTTTTAAAGTAATTATTCCATTAAAATTATTCAGATAATTAGGTGAATATCTATTGTCTGGAATATAAAAAGATATAGCATCTAATACTGATTTAAAAATACGATTATAAAATTCAATATCCCCAGCCTTGTATATTGGTAAACAAGTGTCAGTAACATTAATTTTTTTAGGATCGGCCTGAAATATATAAGTTGTTCCCTTATAATCATTTCCAACATAATAAGGCTCCCTTATAGCGGCTTTTCTCGTATATTTGCAAACAAGCCTATTAGCACTTTGATTAATATATAAAATAGAATCTTTATCTACATCAACTGCAAAAATTGAATCACCATCGAAATTATAATGAGTCCAAACACCTGCCTTTTTTCCATTAGAATAAAATCCTTTTTGAATTAGGACGGTAGGGAAATTATTATTTATCAGATATTTATTATACTCACCCTCTTTAACTTTTCCTTCGCCTTTTACTTTCTTATAGAAATACACCTCTTTTTGAGTCGATCCTGTAATTGACTTTTTTTTAAGTTTTTGAGAATATAAACTGGAAAAACAAAACAATACTATTCCTAAAATTATGAAAACTCTTTTCATGCAACACTATTATTTATTTGTTCAGCATTTTAAATTAAATATTTCAAACCAATTTCATACCTTATTTTATCCAACAACCTAATTAAATTAAAACTGATAGAAAGAGGCAGTTTCTCACTTTCCATTTTATTATTTATAAGGCATGTATTAACCTCATCAATTTCATGGACATACCCCTCTCCTATATATTTAAGGTCAATTTCTTCTTTTGGGAAACCATCTTTGAAAAGAGTAATTTTCTCACTATGATGAAACCGCCTATGAATTTTTATATGTCCTTTTGTTCCATATATATAGGCTTCTATTGGAGTATCGGATTCTATGGTTGATTCAAGCATAGCTTTGGCCGAATTCTCATAATCAAATAAAATTGAGCACGAACTATCTACACCAGTTTCCGTCATTCGGGCTATAGCCATTATTTTTTTTGGCATACCCAAAGTTAAAAGACTTAAATACACGGGATATATTCCAATATCCATTAATGAGCCACCACCCAGTTTTTTATTATAAAGTCTGCCATCTAAATCATAATCGGCTTTAAAGCCGAAATCAGCGCGTACAGAGATTAAATCGCCTATTACATTGTTATTTATGAGTTCGAGTACTTTGTCTGTGGCAGGAATAAACCTGGTCCACAAGCCTTCCATTAAAAACAGTTTCCGGGATTTAGCCTCATTAACCATAATTTCAACTTCGGCGGCACTCATTCCCATGGGTTTTTCACATAAAACTGATTTATTATTCTGAAGACACAACATCGTATTTTCAAAATGAAAAGTATGTGGTGTTGCTATGTAAACTATGTCAATATCAGGGTCTTTAACAAGTTCTTCATAAGAGCCATAAAACTTAGGTGCATTATACTTTTTGGCAAATTTCTCAGCCTTTTCCGGGCCTCTGGAAGCAACAGCATATAGTTCAGCATCCTGCGATAATAACAAGTCACCGGCAAATTTGCTTGCAATTTTACCCAGGCCAATAATTCCCCATTTTATTTTCTTTTTCATACTTAAATAAGAATGGCTTTCAGGCACTAACTATCTTAAGGTTCATATTGTTCAAACTAATACTTTTTTAGTCTATCTTTTTATCAAATGCAGTTTCCAGCTGAGAGGATATATCAGTGTGATGATGAATCAATCTCCATTTACCGTCTTCATATTGGAAAATATTTGTAGCTCGATGGCTTACACTTACAGGCTTTCCATCGGGACCTATGTTTTCACCTTGTTCAACACAACTGGTGTATCCCAAATCAGTTCCCACAAATACATTCAAGTCTTTACAGCTAATTTTACCTCCCAATTTCATTGCTGCGACTTTCGTAAAATCTTTGCTTACCTCGGTCCAACCTTTTAAACATCCCCCAAAAGGCCCCATATAAGTTATTGATTCTGAATGTGACCAAAGATTATTCAATGGTTCCAGATTACCATTAAACATTTCATTTAAGCCAGCATACAACTGATTATTTGCTTCGATAAGCTCTTCTGTTTTCATATTTTGAGTTTTTAATTGTGTAGTATCTGAACTTGCTTGTTTTTTACAGTCACAAGAATTGACAGATAAAAATGTTATTGAGGCAAATATAATTGCCAACGATAATACTAGTGGTTTTCTCATGATACGGTTATATATAGTTTAAGCAAATATATTATAAAAATCTATAGCGACAAAAGATGTAGTGTACTCTAGACTTTAAGTTGGAAAATGCACACGGGCATCACTATTGTAGCAACTTTATTATTTGATTGGTTTTATTTAAAGATCTAATACTTAATTATTTTTTCTGTATGTCCATCATCATAGAGAATAATTTGCAAACCCACATAATCAGAATCAACAGCCTGTCCAATTAAATTATAGCGGGCTATCTCCTTATGGGAAGTTTTAGTATTAATTTGAGATATATCGGTAATTGATGTACTTATCTGCATTTCATAACTAAAGTGTTGAAAATCTTCATTAACATCTTCGAAAACCTCAGG
>JBFFLX010000045.1:0-23717 GCA_041554435.1 Bacteroidales bacterium | reverse complement strand
TGCCGGTCAACCTATATTAAAGCCCAACAAAACCGATAAAGAAAAATACCTTAGTTTAAAAGGTAAAACGAATAATAAAATTCACGAACTTATAACGTTCGTATCTGCTTTAAGTGATTTTAACAAATCTCTGGAATGCCAGATTTTTGTAGACTATTTACCCGTAGTTGCACCCACCCAGGGTTTAATGGAAATAACTAAGTCTGCTAATTTATTGAGAGGCCCACCATCGATTATTAGTTAAAAATTACAAATTACAAATTACAAATTTTCACAAATTTTATTATTATTTAGCACCTTGATACCCGAAATGGTCTCAAGAATTTGTTGTGTTAAAAAGTTATGCTTCAGGTAATTAATCAATTGCCTTAGGAGCGAATGTATCAATTATGTTTAATTGACATTCAAGAAATAATTTCATTATTATTTATGTTAAATATAAAACTATGAATAAAACAATTACAATTTTTCTGATCGCAATAGTATCAGTATTTTCATTTACAGTTTCAGCACAAAATAAAGAAGTTGTAAGTGATACCCTAGTTATGGGACAAGGTTATGCCAACGATATTTTCTATAGTATGAGTGAAGGGGAAGTGTCAAGCGTAGCAAGAGCAGGATGGGATTTAGGATTTTATACAAATCCCTTTAGCGCCGGTATAATCATTAACGAAGGTAACGGAGTAACTTTATACCATTACCCAAAAAGCGATACTGCAGGATGGGCAACTTTCGACACCACAGGAATGATGAGCTGGACCTCACTTTCCAACAGCAACGAATATTGGGAAGATGGTGCATTTAATCGTGGAGCAATAGGTCATCCTGATTATGGATGGGGAGTTTACAATATGGTAACTCATGGTCTTACAGGTGATTCGCTTTTTTTATTAGAAAGTCCGGATTCAGGCATTAAAAAACTTTGGATAGTAGATAAAGTATCGGTTGATAATATTTACCATTTAAAAATTGCTGATATTGACGGAGCAAATGAGCAAACCGTTGAACTTGATATTAAACCATTTACAAGCAAAAATTTTGCTTACTATTCTATCGCAAATAATGAGTTGATCGACAGAGAACCAACTGATAATTGGGATATCTTATTCACAAAGTATATCGATATCACTTACGATAATGAAGGTAATCCTGCTGAGTACCTGGTTACCGGTGCCACAAGTAACGTAAATAGGTATGCAAGTAAATTTTACCCGGTTGCTCCTGATTATAATGACTGGTCGGCAAAAGCATTCGATTCATTAAAAAACACTATAGGTTACAACTGGAAAACATTTGATATGGGTTCATTCCAATGGGTTGTTGAAGATTCAACGGCATTTTTTGTGATGAATGAAGCCGGTGATGTATATAAACTCGTTTTCACTTATTGGGAAGGCTCAGGAACAGGAAAATTTGCTTTGCAAAAAGAATTGGTTCATACTTCTTTTATAAACAGCAATTATGAAAATAATTCAAATATTAGTTTATATCCGAATCCAACCAGCCATATTTTAAATGTAAAATCAGATGATGAGTTAAATGGCGATTTGACCATATTAGATATCACAGGTAAAATAGTTTACACTCAATCGGTAAATAATTCCAATTTAGTTAATATCGATGTTTCCGGTCTTACCAAAGGTTTGTATTTCATAACATTAACTAATGGCGATATGAAAAGTAGCGCTAAGTTTATTGTAAAATAAATATGTATAAAAATAGGACTCTATTGTTAACGGTATTTCTGTTGTTCCTGTCGGTTTTGGCAGGAGCACAGGAATGCCGTTTACAGTTTCTCGACAAAATTAACAACGACCCAATCGCATATGCTAATGTTCTGGTTACTTCCTTGAACGGAAAGAATGTATCTGGATATGTTTCCGATATTGACGGTAAAGTTTCATTTAGCATAAAAGAAAAATCAAAAATACATGTTACATATATTGGTTTTGAGGAAGTTATAGATACAATAAGTCCTGGTGAATCCAAAAATATATACCTTAAATCTATTTCATATAATGTTAATGAAGTAGTAGTTACAGGGCAATATATTGCATCCCGACAGGATAAATCTATTTACAAAGTAAAAGTTTTAAATTCTCAGGACATTAATAGAAAAGCCTCTGTTAACATCAAAGAAATGTTGTCTACGGAGTTAAATATAAGAACTACACATGATAATGCTTTGGGTTCCTCAATAAGAATGCAGGGATTGGGAGGTGAGCACATAAAACTTTTGATCGACGGAGTGCCTGTTATTGGAAGGGAAGGCGGTAATATTGATCTGGATCAGATAAACCTGCAAAATGTTGATCATATTGAAGTTATAAACGGACCGATGTCGGTGGTTTATGGTAGTAATGCTCTTGCAGGAGTTATTAATATTATCACTAAGGAGCCCGACAGATTGGTTTTTTCTTCCAATCTTGATGCTTATTATGAGTCTGTTGGTTCCTATAATTTAAATGCCGGATTTTCTACCAGAATTAAAAAGAACTCATTTAGCCTTAATGCCGGAAGGAACTTTTTTGATGGATACGGACAGAGTAAAGAAGGAAGATGGCAGCAATGGAAACCCAAGGAGCAATGGAACTTTGATGGCGATTATAAACATACATGGGATAAGGCATACGTGAAACTGGGTGCAACTTATTTTACTCAGGAATTAAGAGATAAAGGTGATTTGTTGCCAAGTTATTATGAAACGGCTTTCGATAAATATTTTTATACCAACCGCTTAGTTTTAAGAACTGATTTAAATTATGAATTTTCAAAGAAATCGAGAGTAAAAGCAACAGCATCATATTCAAAATATGATAAGATAAAGAATACTTATCTCAACGATCTTACTATTTTAAAAAAATATTTAGTCCCTGACCAACAGGATACTACCCGTTTCGACAATTTAATGTTACGCTCTGATTACAGTTTTGGAGATGAAAATAGCATTGTGAGTTTTCTGGTGGGTGTTGATTTGAATCAGGAAATGGCCTATGGCAAGCGTATTAAAGATAATGAACAAAATATTGGCGATTATGCGGCCTTTTTGAGTTTTAATTATTTTCCTGTAAAATCAATAAATATCCAGCCGGGATTAAGGTTTATTTATAATACCAAATTTAATGCTCCATTAATATATTCACTTAATGTAAAATATGATGCAACAGAGCGCCTTATCATAAGAGGGTCGTTGGCAAGTGGATTCAGAGCCCCTTCTCTAAAGGAATTATATCTTGAATTTGTGGATATAAATCACGATATACATGGCAATCCTGATCTAAAAGCTGAGACATCGGTTAATACAAATGTGATGATTCAGTTTAATAGTATGCAGGGCAGAACTTATGAATGGGGTTTGGAAATGAATCTCTTTAATAATAATATAAAAGATAATATTCAATTAATACCCTTGGTAGGCAATGATAATCTTTATACTTATGTTAATGTAAACAGATTTATTTCTCGTGGTGTTGAATTAAATTTCAATAATAATGTATATCCATTTTTAAAAGTTAAGTTTGGCTTAACATTTACAGGTCAGAGCATTGAAAATGAGGGATCTACTAACAGTGATTTTGAATATTATAACGACTTCAATACATCTTTAAATTATTGGTATAAAAAATGGGATATGAATTTCTCAGCATACTATAAATTTAATGGCAAGTATCCGCAACTTTATTTTACTGGTGTAAATGAAGAAACGGAAATACGGTTTATGGAACCATATAATACTCTGGATATTAACATAAGTAAATGGTTTTGGAAACGCAGGATAAACCTTCAGGTGGGAGGAAAGAATTTGTTTAATAATACAAATATTGCTGTTGCCGGAGGTCAGGGGGGAGGAATACATACCGGAGGAGGATCTTCCGTGCCTGTTAACTGGGGTAGAACATTTTTTGTGCGAATTCAACTAAAGTTTAATAAATGAGACAATTAATATATATAATTCTGATATTCACACTTTTAACTTCTTGTTTTAAGGAAGACGAAATGGTTCCAAAGCACGATCCGGGCAATGTGATAGTAGATACTATTGCCATGACGCAATATTATGAGTATCAATTGTATTATAATCTAAATGATAGTATCGTTGTATCGTCAAATGAGAGAAAAATTTTCGATTTAAATTTTGAATGTGTTGATACTTCAACGGTTATAAGATTAAATACAGCCAATTTTGCATTAATTGCAGAAACGGAGTTTAAGACTTTTGAACAGGTAAACGACACCATTGGATTGGAATGGCATTTCGATAAATCGGATGGTGATGTCGACTCATTGGCAATAAATAATTGGATTAATATTCAGGGTGACGATACAACATATAGTAATAAAGTGTGGGTGCTGAACAGAGGTTTAAGCCCCTTAGGTGTGTCCCTGGGACTTAGAAAAGTGAAGTTTACAAAGTTTGAAAATAATACATTCTATTTTTCTTTTTGTAATATGGATAATTCTGATCTCCATGAAGTTGCTGTATCGAAAGATGCTGATTATGAATATGTTCAGTATTCATTATTAAACGGAGGAGAAAAAATTCAAACCGAACCAATGATTAATACCTGGGATTTACTTTTTACTCAATATACAACCCTTTTATATACCAATGAAGGATTAGCATACCCGTATATAGTAAACGGAGTGCTTCAAAGTAAAGGTTCTAAAATAGCTGTCGACTCTACGATGAACTTCGAGGACATAGTTTTATCCGACACTCTGGGGTTAGAATTTTCGAAGGAATTAGATGTAATTGGTTATGATTGGAAACGAATAGAAGGCGATGTTGAAACAGGTAATTATCAATACGTTGCCCGAACCGAATGGAATTATATTATTAGAGATAATAATTCTTTTTATTATAAACTACGCTTTATTGGATTTTACAATAAGGTAGGCGTTAAAGGCTATCCCAGTTTTGAGTATGCCCGTTTATAGTTAATTTGTTTTTTCCTCTGCGGCAAACATTTCCAATTGATTATGAGTAGTATAGTATTTTTCGGGTACACTATCGGCGTAAAGTTCAATATAGTTTCTTATATTCTTCTTTATCAGTTTAATAGGAGTTGTTTTACGTGCTCTGCAATAATTTTTTAACGACTTCATTTGCCGTTTCGAGAGTTTAAAACTGATGGTTTTAAATTGAGTTCTTCCATGCTTTCTCATACACATTGTATTATAAAGTTCGAAATTAAAAAAATATAATCAATCTTTAATACATAAAATGCAGATTATTAACAATTTTATTAATTATCGGTTAATAAATTATTAGTTAAATATTTATGAAACTTTATTATTGATATTACATTAGGCGTTGTAAAGTATTGTTACTTTTGCAGCCAATTTTTTTGAAAATGGATTTGAATTTAGATTGGATAGGTGATGAAGAGGGCAGGGAACTTGTTAGCAGGTTTCAGGAGGCTTATATGTCGGGATTTCTTCCCTTCTTTGACGTGGATGATTTTGAGACAATTATCGATTTTTACCTTGACGGAAATAAAATAGATGAGGCCGGAATTGCTATAAATATTGCCATGGAGCAACATCCTTCAGCAAATGGTTTTTCAATACGTTACGCCCGTTATTTGGGAAGTAAAAGAGAATATTACGAGGCGCTTGAATTATTAAATAATATTGAACTTATTGAAATGGCTAATGCCGATGTTTATGTTTGTAAAGCTGAAATTTACAGTTTGATGAATAAACATGAAATGGCAATAGAAGAATATAAAAAGGCCGTTGAGTTTAGTGAAAACAAAGAAGACTTATTGTCGAGCATAGCCTTCGAATATGAAAATAAAGGCGACTATATTAATGCCATTAAATATTTAAAAATAGCCATAGACGAAAATCCTGAGACAGAGCATTTACTTCATGAGCTTTCATTCTTCTACGAAATTACCAGTAAAGAAGAAGAGGCGATAGAATATTTTAACCAATATGTTGATAAGAATCCTTATTCAAAATTGGCCTGGTTTAATCTGGGAGTATTCTATAACTCAATGGAATTATATGAAAAAGCCATCGAATCCTATGAATTTGTTATTGCAATTGATGAGGCTTTTGCGTCGGCATATTTTAATATCGGTAATTCATATAGCGGTTTAAAACATTATAAAAAGGCAATTAAATATTATAAAGAGACTTTCATACACGAAGAGGAAGATGCATTAACACATACCTATATTGGAGAGTCGTACGAAAATTTAGAGGATATGCAAAATGCTCTTATTCATTATAATATTGCCTTAAATATAGATTCTAACTCTGCAGAAGCATGGGTTGGGTTGGCACGCGTGGCAGTTGCAGAGTCAGACGATATAAAAGCAATAAATTTCTATAAGAGGGCGGTTGAAATAAACCCTCATAATGTTGATCTTGCTTATGACCTGGCAATAGTTCATATGAGAAATAACAATCTTGAAGAAGCAATTGTTTTATTTGAAGATATTCTTGATCAGGATGAAAATTATATAGATGCATGGATAAATTTGTCGGTTTGTTATACTTCAGAAAATGAATTTGAGAAGCCCATTGAAATAATAGAAAAAGCACTTGAAAATAATGATGAGTCAGCAAGTTTATGGTATAGGCTGGCTGCTTATTTATACAAAAATGAAAAAATCCAGCAAGCCTATTATTATATTGAGAAGGCCATGAAAATGGATTTTGATTCACATATAGAGTTATTGGATTATTTACCAGAACTGATCTCAGAATCCAGATTTACTGACCTTGTTTATACTTATAAAAACTCATAAATTTCATGAATTATTTGATTTACCTTTTAAAAGGAATTGCCGTTGGAGTAGCAAATATTATTCCCGGCGTTTCAGGTGGAACCATTGCCCTTATAACAGGCATATTCGAACGTCTTATTAATGCAATAAAATCATTTAATCTGGGAGCAGCAAAATTGCTTTTTTCAGGAAAATTTAAAGAGTTTGCAAATAAAACAGATCTGGGGTTTCTTATTAGTTTATTTAGTGGCGTTATTTTATCAATAATTTTACTTGCAAAATTATTTGATTTCCTGTTTCATAGCTACCCTGTTTATATCTGGTCATATTTCTTTGGTTTGGTATTGGCATCTGTGTATTTTGTGGGAAAAACTATAGAAAAAGTTAGTTCCAGTGTTATTATAATATTTATTGTTGGAACTCTGGTAGCCGTAGTTTTGTCTTTGATTAATCCTGCTGCTGAAAATTCAAACTTCTTCTACCTGATGATATGTGGTGTGGTAGCAGTATGTAGTATGATTCTTCCCGGACTTTCGGGATCCTTTGTGTTAATTTTAATGGGTAATTATCAACTCGTTGCCATACAGGCAATTAACAATAAAGATTTGGAAATTTTATTCCCGGTTTTAATAGGTGCTGTTGGCGGCTTAATTGCTTTCTCACATATTTTATCCTGGGTTTTTAAAAGGTATAAAAATCAAACAATTGCATTATTAACCGGATTTATTTTAGGTTCCCTAAATGTTTTGTGGCCCTGGAAAAATTCTGTATTTTTGAAAGATAGTTTAGGTAATAATATCGTAAAAAATGGTGATTACGTTATAGCCAAATATATTAGTGTTATGCCGGAGACTTTTAATACAGAAGTTGTACTGGCAATAGTATTTATGCTGATTGGAATAGTTTCGATTACCGCTATAGAACTAGCCGCAACTAAAAATCAAAAGTAATTCTAAATGAATATTTACGGTTTATTAGGTAGAGATATAAAGCATTCAAAATCTCCTGAGTTTTTTAATAAAAGATTTAAGGATTTAGGAATAGATGCTGAATATCGCCTCTTTGACCTGAATAGTGTTGATGAAATAGAGTTACTAATAAAAGACACACCCAATCTAAAAGGATTAAACGTAACCATACCTTATAAGCGTTCGCTATCATTTTTGTTAGATGAATCTACTCCTGATGTAAAATTTAGTGGGTCTCTAAATGTATTATCCTTTGCAAACAAAGGTGGTAAAAGGGTAATTAGTGCTAATAATACAGATGTTGTAGCCTTTGAGCATACTATAAAAAAGTATATAAACGATAATAATGGAATAAGGGCATTAATTCTGGGAACAGGAGGTGTTGCCCATTCTGTATCATATGTTTTTAGAAAACTGGGGGTTTTTTATTATTTTGTAACCCGCAACCCATCCAAAGTGGCACATATTGGATATAATTGGATAAACAAGGATGTATGTGATAATTTTAACCTTATCGTAAATTGTACTCCTGTTGGAATGAATCCGCATGAAGACGAACTTGTTGATTTACCCTATCATTTATTAAGTGAAAAACATATCTGTTACGATTGTATATATAATCCTGAGGAAACTATGTTTCTAAAACGCGCAAAAGAGCATGGAGCCCAGATTATGGGTGGTCTACCCATGTTTAAAATGCAGGCAGAACTCACCTGGAAAATCTGGATGCGATAAATTTTATTTCCTATTCTTAACAACAGCATCAACAAAGCCAACAAATAGCGGGTGAGGGCGTTTTACAGTTGATTTATACTCAGGATGAAACTGTACTCCAACAAACCATGGATGATTGCTTAGTTCAATAATTTCCACAAGATCTTTTTCAGGATTAACACCGGCAATTTTCATTCCTGCTGCCTCAAATTTTTCGCGATAATCATTGTTGAATTCAAATCGGTGGCGATGCCTTTCGGCAACCATATCTGTTTTGTATACATCATACGACTTCGATCCCTTAACCAACTTGCAATTATAGGCTCCCAAACGCATGGTTCCGCCTAAATTTTCAATGTCTTTTTGCTCATCCATCAAATCGATAACAGGATTTTTAGTTTTTTCATCTATCTCAACAGTATGAGCATCTTTTAAATTCAGTACATTTCTGGTGAATTCTATTGCCGCACATTGCATCCCTAAACAAATGCCCAAGAATGGAATGTTATTTTCCCGTGCAAATTTAACTGCTTCAATTTTTCCTTCTATTCCTCTGCCACCAAATCCGGGAGCAACTATTATTCCATCAAGATTTCCCAGAAGTTCTTTTACATTTTTCTTGGTAATTTTTTCCGATTGTATATCAATATCATTGATTTTACATTCGTTTTCAACTCCTCCATGTATAAGGGCTTCCTTAATGGATTTATAGGCATCCTGAAGTTCCACATATTTTCCAACCAGACCAATATTTACTGTAGTTACAGGATTTTTAAGTCGTTTTACAAATCTTTCCCAATTAGTTAGATCGAGAGTTTTGGGGATTTTAGTTTTTGTTTTTTTAAGTACGGCTATATCGAGTTTTTCATCTCTCATTAAAAGCGGCACTTCGTATATAGTAGATGCGTCAATTGACTCAATAACAGAGTCTTCTGAAATATTGCAGAATTGTGCTATTTTGCCTCTTATACCTTCATTTAAATGATATTCGCTGCGACAAACAATTATGTCGGGTTGTACTCCTTGCTCCAGCATAGTTTTAACTGAATGCTGAGTGGGTTTGGTTTTTAGTTCTCCTGCAGCCTTTAAAAATGGCACTAAGGTGAGATGTATTACGGCACAATTATGTCCCAATTCCCACTTCATCTGTCTTACAGTCTCCACAAAAGGAAATGACTCTATATCACCAACAGTACCACCAATTTCAGTAATTACAAAATCGTAATTGCCGGTTTCTCCCAATAGTTTTATGGAATGTTTAATTTCATCAGTAATATGTGGTATCACCTGCACAGTAGTTCCCAAATACTCGCCTTTTCTTTCCTTATCTATAACGTTTTGGTAGATTCTTCCGGTAGTAATATTATTTGCCTGTGATGTTGGGGTACTGGAAAACCTCTCATAATGACCGAGGTCAAGATCGGTTTCGGCTCCGTCTTCTGTTACATAACATTCGCCGTGCTCATAGGGATTTAATGTTCCCGGATCGATATTTATATATGGATCCAACTTCTGTATTGTAACGTCAAAGCCTCGCCCCTGAAGTAGTTTGGCCAGTGAAGCCGAAATAATACCTTTACCTAATGAAGATGACACACCCCCTGTAACAAAGATGTATTTTACATTTTTTTTCATAAATCGTGAATGATTGAACTCTCAGGGGTGCAAATTAACAACAATTAATCATGAATTGTATCATAATAAGCGAATTTTTATAAACAAAAGAGCCGTCCTTTTGTTGAAAAAGACGGCTCCCAAATAAAATTTTCTTCTAGTTAATAGTAAGTAGGTCGTTTTACGTTTGCCATACTTTTTGCAACACGTATTACCTGTAAAGAATATCCAAATTCGTTGTCGTACCATACATAAACAACTATGCTTTTTCCATCAGCTGAAATTTTTGTTGCCATGCTGTCAAATACACTTGTATAAGGCTCACTTGTAAAGTCGGAAGATACAGCATCAACTGATGTTCCAAACTTAATTTGCGCTACTAATTCGCCCGATAAACTAGTCTGGCGAACAAGTTCGTGAACTTCTTCAATTGATGTTTCGCGCTTTAAATCGAGTGCCATAATAACCAGAGAAACATTAGGAGTGGGAACTCTAATGGCATTTCCTGTTAGTTTGCCCTCAATACTTGGGATAATCTTAGTAACAGCCTTTGCTGCTCCTGTTTCTGTAATTACCAAGTTAAGTGGAGCTGAGCGACCTCTTCTTGTTTTTTTGTGGAAGTTATCGAGCAAGTTCTGGTCGTTTGTATATGAATGAACAGTTTCGAGGTGTCCTTTCTCTATTCCTATATTCTTTTCAATTATGGAGAGCACAGGTGCTGCAGCGTTTGTAGTACATGAAGCCGCTGATAAAATATTCTCAGTATCAAAATTGATAGAATCGTGATTTACTCCATAAACAATATTAGGTATATCGCCTTTTCCTGGAGCAGTAAGTACAACTTTAGAAATTCCCTTAGCATTTAAATGACGGCTCAAGCCTTCTCTGTCTCTGTAAATACCTGTATTGTCTATTAAAATAGCATTATTAATGCCATATTCTGTATAGTCAATATCCTCAGGTGCATTAGCAGCAAGCATTAGTACTTTATGACCATTTATATAAATTGTTTTATCATCAGGACTTTCAATGGCTATGCCTCTGAACTGACCATGAACGGAATCGTGGCGAAATAAGGATGCTCTTTTTTCAATTTGCTCAGGATCATTTCCCCGGGTTACTATTGCTCTTACTCTCAGTTGTTTACCATTGCCCTGGATAATTAATTCTCTTGCCAGCAAACGGCCAATACGACCAAAGCCATAAAGAACAACATCAACAGGCTTGTCGTAGGATGGTGGAATATCAATATAGGCTTTGAGTTTTGTTTCTATAAAATCCTCAGCATCAATATAATTCTTGCCTTCTTCCATCCACTCCATATCTAATTTGCCAATATCGAGTTTAGATGGTGAAACTTTACAGTGTAGAATGGCTTTTGCCAACTTTAGAGAGGTAGAAATATCCAGTTTAGCACCTACCAGATTTTCAGCATAAGAGTGCATATATAATATCTTACTTGCACTTCTGTCGACAAGTTGATTTCGGTATAAAACCAGCTCTATCGACTTATTATAGAATAATTTAGATAATACAGAAATAAACTCATTAGCAATCATTTCCTGGTTGGCCCATTCTTTCAACGACTTTTCGTAAAGACCGTTCATGTTCTTTTTTTGCGGCATTTTAATAACTTTTAATTTATTAATTCAGATAACAATACCGCAAAAATAAAAAAAAAGGTCTGTACAATAACATACAGACCTTAATTTTTCATTAAAAAATCCTTATTTAAAACGTTTGCAGCGGCTAGTGACCTAAATAGGCTTTTAACAATCTGCTTCTCGAAGTATGCCGGAGTCTTCTAATGGCTTTTTCTTTAATCTGCCTTACTCTTTCTCTTGTTAAATTGAATTTTGTACCAATTTCATCAAGGGTAAATCCATGATTCTGGCCTATGCCATAATATAGATTAATTACATCCCTTTCTTTGTCGTTAAGAGTAGAGAGAGATCTTTGAATTTCCTGTCCCAAAGATTCGTTTAATAAAACTTCATCTGTGGAGGGATTGTCGGTAGGAACGAAGAGATCAAGAAAAGATGTTGATTCGTCCTCTATAATTGGCGCATCTGTAGAAACATAGCGAGTGGAAATCTTCATTGCAAACTCAACTTTATGTTTAGAAATTTCCATTTCATCAGCAATTTCCTTAATGCTGGGAGGTCTTTCCAGCCTTTGTTCCAATATGGAAGACACTTTTTTAATCCTGTTTAAAGAACCTACCTGATTAAGAGGGAGCCTGACAATTCTGGATTGTTCTGCTAATGCCTGAAGAATTGATTGGCGTATCCACCAAACTGCATAGGAAATAAATTTAAATCCTCTGGTTTCATCAAAGCGTTTAGCCGCCTTAATTAAGCCTAAATTGCCTTCGTTTATCAAATCCGGCAGACTAAGCCCCTGATTTTGATATTGTTTGGCAACAGATACAACAAATCTTAGATTTGCTTTTGTTAGTTTTTCAAGTGCTACTTGATCGCCGCTTCTTATCCTTCTTGCTAATTCAACTTCTTCATCAGCAGTTATAAGACCTTCTTTTCCAATATCTTGTAGATATTTGTCGAGCGAAGCAGTGTTACGGTTAGTAATCGATTTTGTTATCTTTAGTTGACGCATATTATTTTGCCTGGTATGTTAAATGAAAAGGGCATGCAAGTTATTTTAAATTATTCTAAATTGCAAATTTTTACATCATAAATTCGTAAGAAACTTTCATCCCGTTGGGGTAAATGCCTATTAGCCTAACCCTGTTATTGTTAGATTCGCTCAAAGCATCTTCTAAATCATTTTTAGAATTGACTGCTTTTCCATTTACTTCAGTAATGATAAAACCTTCTGATATTCCTCCTCTTTGAAGAACTCCCGGTTTAATGTCAGTAATTCTCAATCCACTTTTTATGTGCATATTGTCCTTACTTAATTTGGAAACTTTCTGTAATGAAACGCTAAGGTTTTTATTGAAAAATGTTTCTTCTGCCTTTACAATTGAGGTTGTATTATCTTGATTTCTGAGTACTACATCATAATCAAACAAATCACCATTTCTGTTTACTGTTACTTTTACTTTGTCGCCGGGGCGATACTGCCCGATATTTCCTACAAGTTCAGAAAAAGTGTTAGTTAGAGTTCCGTTAACAGCTATAATAATATCGCCATCTTCAATTCCGGCCTCCATAGCACCGCTGTTATTAATTACTTCTGCAACATAAACTCCGTTAACATGAGAAAGTCCCAACTCATTGGCGAATTCAGCATCTATATCTCTTAGTTGTACTCCAAGATAAGCCCTCTGGATTTCTCCATAATTTTTTAAGTCATCAACAACTTTTTTAGCCAGGTTGGCAGGTATTGCAAAAGAATAACCCTCGTAAACACCTGTATGAGATGCTATGGCGGCATTAATTCCAATAAGTTCACCACGAGTGTTTACAAGGGCTCCACCACTATTTCCTCGGTTTACAACAGCATCGGTTTGTATGAACGATTCGATGGATGAAGATCCTCCGAGTATGTTGATATTACGTGCTTTTGCACTTACAATACCCGCTGTTACAGTAGATGTTAGATTGAAAGGGTTGCCAACGGCCAATACCCACTCTCCAACTTTAAGATCATCGGAATTGCCAAAGGACAAATATGGTAACTTATTGGCATCAACTTTTATTAGTGCTAAATCAGTAGTAGGATCACGACCGATTATTTGAGCTTGTAATTCCTCTCTGTTATTAAATGTTACCGATATTTTATCGGCGTTTTCAACCACATGATTATTTGTAACTATATAACCATCGGAGGATATTACAACTCCCGAACCAAATGCTACAAACGACTGGCTTCTTCCCCTGTTGCCATATAAATACTCTCTCAAAGGATCAAAAAAGTCGTGATATGATTGTGCTTTTACATTTATTTCTGTTTTTATATGTACAACTGCGTTTACCGATCTGTCGGCAGCTTCAACGAAATTTACATTTTGAGGTATGCTTGAATAGGATGCTGTTTGTATAGGAAGATTTTGTTGAGTATCCGACGTTCGTTGAGCAGATGATTTATTCTCATTTTTGTTAATGAAAAAATAACTCACCAATAAAACCAATAAAATTGCGCTCGCTGTTCCCAGGAAACTTTTTAAAAATGTTTTCATTTGATTAAAATTTTTGATTTTACATTTTACAAAAAATTAAATCCTTATTCATTCTCATGTTAAGAATTTCAATAAATTCGTAAGTTTGCCTTTCTAACGACAGGCACTAACGAAAAGTGTTTAAACTAAGTTAACAAATGTTAAGCTTGTTTTTCCAAAAATAGAAGCTTAAATGATTGGTTTGCTGTAATTAACAATTTTTAAATTATGATTTTAAAATTTGCTAAATATCATGGTAACGGAAACGACTTCGTTATGGTAAATAACATTAACTCTAATGTGAATTTATCTGGCGATGAAATTGCCGGTATTTGTAATAGACATTTGGGAATTGGTGCCGATGGATTGATTATTATTAATAAATCGGATATTGCAGATTTTAAAATGCTGTATTATAATTCGGATGGTAATTTAGCCAGTATGTGCGGTAACGGAGGGAGATGCGCGGCAGCATTTGCCTACATTAACGGATTGTGTGAAAAGCAAATGCATTTTGAAGCTTTCGATGGTATTCATATGGCAGAAGTTATTAGCACTAATGATGAGATGACCGACTTATTAATTTCCTTGCAGATGGCGGATGTGGAAAATGTGGAAGAAAATGAGAAGTATATGTTTATGGATACCGGTTCACCACATTATATTGAGTTTGTGGAACATCTGGCAGAATTTGATGTGGTGAATATGGGTAGAAAAACCAGGTATAGCGAAAAATTTCATCCGGGAGGAACCAATGTGAATTTTGTTGAATTAAGTAGTAACAGAGTGTTTGTACGTACCTACGAAAGAGGTGTGGAAGATGAAACTTTAAGTTGCGGAACGGGTGTAACTGCCACTGCAATAGCAACATATATTAAAACCGGGAATAAGGATATTGATATTCACACTATAGGTGGCGATTTTAATGTTAAGTTGGAAAAAGTTAATAATACTTTTACTAATATTGTTCTAACAGGACCTGTGAAGGCAGTGTTTAATGGAGAATACTAAAACTTTATAATGCTTTTAAAAAACGACAAAATACAGTTAAGGGCACCTGAAATTTCAGATTTGGATATTATTTTTAATATTGAAAATGATGTTGAACTCTGGCATCTCTCAAATACCATTTCGCCATTTTCGCGTTTTGATCTGGAGCAGTATATTATTTCGCTGGACAAAGATATTTTCAAAACAGGGCAGTTGCGCTTAATGATTGAAGATGACGGGAAAAATGTAGTTGGCATAGTGGATTTGTTCGATTTCGATCCTATAAATAAAAGGGCAGGAGTGGGCATAATAATCCTTAAGGAAATGCAGGGTAGTGGTTTTGGAAAAAGTGCTCTTGAGTTACTTACTGAATACTGCGAAAGTGTTTTGCAACTGCATCAATTATATTGTAATATTGAAATTGACAATGTTGCAAGCATTAAACTTTTTGAACATTCGGGTTTCGTGAAGGCTGGATTAAAAAAGGATTGGATAAGAAACAAGGATTATTGGACAGATGAATTATTTTTGCAAAAGATCTTTAAATCAAATTAAATAATAATGACATATTATCATTCTAGTTACGGGCCTCCAAAGAAAAAGAGCAGAACATTTAGGCGAGTTCTTTGGATTATTATCCTGATAGTGCTTTTAATAGGTTCAGGCCTGGCATATTTTGCCTATGGCGTTATTTATAAGCCCAATGTATGGACTTTAGAAGGGAAGACTGTACAAATTAAAATACCTACAGGTTCAACATTTGAAGACGTAAAACATTTGCTTTACAAAAATGGTCTTATTATCCATCGTAACAATTTCGAATGGGTTGCCGGTTTTAAAAAATATGAAGGATTAATTAAGCCGGGCAATTATTCCATTAAAAACGGAATGAATAATAATGAACTCATCGATCTTCTCCGATCAGGAAATCAAACTCCTATAAAAGTTATTTTCAATAATAATAAAAACACTTTGGATTTAGCCGGTAAGGTTGCTAAACAAATAGAGGCTGATTCAGCCCAAATAGCAGACTATGCTTATTCTGAAGAGTTTTTTACCATATCTGGTTTAGATTCCATGGAAATAAGCAATATTTTCCTTCCCAACACTTATGAATTTTATTGGAATACTTCAGCAAAAGGCTTTGTTAACAGAATGTTGGAGGAATATGAAAAATTCTGGACCCCCAACAGATTGAAATTAGCTGAAGAGATAGAACTAAGCAGAGATGAGGTAATTATTCTGGCCTCTATCGTTGAGAAAGAAACTCAGAAAAATGATGAGAAACCGACCATAGCAGGTGTTTATCTCAACCGCCTGGAAAGAAAATGGCTTTTGCAGGCAGATCCTACTTTACTTTTTGCTTTACAGGATAATTCCATAAGAAGGGTTTTGAATGTGCATAAGAAAATTGACTCACCCTATAATACTTACAAACATCTGGGATTGCCTCCCGGACCAATTTGTATTCCTTCAGTTGCTTCCATCGATGCTGTGCTTAATTATGAAAAAACCGATTATTTGTATTTCTGTGCCAAGGATGATCTTTCAGGTTATCATGCATTTGCGAAAAATATTACTCAGCATAACAGAAATGCAAAGAAGTATCAAAACGCTCTTAATCAACTAAAAATTTATAAATAAACCTTTTTGAAAGCATTTAAAGCATACGACATTAGAGGGGTTTGGGGAAAAGACCTGAGCCCTGAAATTGCTTATAAAACCGGTTATTTCCTTCCTTCTGTTCTTAAAGCCAAAAAAATACTAGTGGGAAGAGATGTGAGAATTTCCTCACCAGAGTTGCATAAAAACCTAGTACAAGGATTAATTGATGCAGGCGCTCAGGTATTTGATGCAGGTATTTGTACCACTCCAATGGTTTATTGGGGAACCGGTAAGTTTAACTTCGATGCAAGTTTGATGATAACCGCATCGCATAATCCTAAAGAACATAACGGAATAAAAGTTTCTGCCAAGGATGTAAGGCCAATTGGTTATGACGATGGTTTGAATTTAGTAGAGCAGTTTATTGAGAGTGGCAAGGAAACTCCGCTTGTGGGAAATGGTAGTTCGCAAACGTTTGTGTTAAGGGATGCATATTTAAATTTCCTTAAACCTTTCGCATTGTTTTCCAACAAATTAAAAATTTCAGTTGATTTTTCTTCGGGCATGGCCGGCTTGTTTGCTGATGAACTTTTTTCGAATACGCTAATGATAAATAAAACTCCTGATGGAAATTTTCCTGCACATGAGCCAAATCCGCTGGAAGTTGAAAATCAGGAGCAGATAAAAAAGCATGTTCTTGAAAATAATAGTGATGTGGGCGTTATTTTTGATGGTGATGCCGACAGAGTTATGTTCATCGATGAAAAGGGGCAATTTATTTCACCGGATTTGATAATTGCTTTGCTGGGGCATTATTTTCTGGAAGGTAAAAATAATAATAGTACTGTTGTTCAGGATATTAGAACGTCGAAAGCAGTTGGTGAGTATTTAACTCAGTTTGATGCCAAAGTAGAGATTTGGAGAGTTGGAAGAGCCTTCGGTGCAGCCAAACTTAAGGAAGTTGATGGGATTTATGGAGGTGAACTGGCTGGTCATTATTATTTTAAAGATTTTTACTTTTCCGATAGTGGATTATTGGCTGCCTTATTGGTTTTAAATGTAGTTGACAAATTTCGCCTTAAAGGCATAAAATTATCGGAAATAATAAAAAACATATCGCCCTATTACAATACAGGTGAGGTAAATTTTAAAATTGAAGAAAAACTTTCGGCCATGAATGATGTAAGAGATTATTTCATAAAGCTGGAAAAACCGGAACGTTATCTGGATTTTGATGGTTACCGCCTGGACTTTGAAGATTGGTGGTTTAACATACGGCCTTCCAATACAGAGCCATACTTAAGGTTTCTGGCAGAAGCCAGGTCGAAGGAATTGCTGGAAGAAAAAACTAAGATAATCTACGAAATACTAAAGAATTACCAATGATGCCAAGTAAAATACAAAAACTGTTTTTATTATTGTTGATTGTTTTTTTCTGCAATTCCAGGTCAATGTTAGGACAAAGCCTGATGGCTGATAGCGATACAGTTAATAAAAAAAGGTTAAATACAGTTTTATATACAAGTGCAGGGCTTTATACTGCAACCTTAACTGTTCTTTATTTTGGCTGGTATAAAGATACTCCAATGACCTCATTCCATTTTATAAATGATAATGATAATTTCCTTCAATGTGATAAACTAGGTCATGTTACAACTGCCTATACTTTTAGTGGTTATGCTCATAATTGGCTCAGATGGTCAGGCTTAAGTAATAATAAATCAGCAGTTTATGGCAGTTTAATGGGCTTTGGCTCGATGACAGTTATCGAGATATTGGATGGGTTTTCAGCAGAATATGGCGCCTCCTGGGGTGATTTAGTTGCAAATGGTACGGGTTCACTCTTGTTTATGAGCCAACAGTTAATATGGAAGGACCAGAGGTTGCGACTTAAATTCTCATATCATCCTACTGATTATGCTGATTATAATCCTGATTTATTAGGTAACAATGAATTACAGAGAGCATTAAAGGATTATAACGGAATGACTTTTTGGCTATCGGCAAATATTAATAGTTTTCTTCATCATGAAAGTAAATTTCCAAAGTGGATAAATGTTGCAGTGGGTTATGGCGGTAGAGGAATTATAGGTGTTAAATCTAATCCATCGGAAATTGATGGTGTACCAATACCTCATTTCGACAGAACAAGGCATTATTATGCTTCTATGGATATCGACTGGACTAAAATTAAAACCGATTCGAAGTTCTTGAAATTTACTTTTAAAACCTTAAGTTTTATAAAGTTACCTTTTCCAACTTTGGAATACAATAAAAAGAATGATTTTGTTTTTCACTGGCTGTACTTCTAAACTATTGGCTTTTGTAATTTAGTTACCAGTAAACCTGATTTGTCAGTTTCATCAATTTTTAGTTTGTTTCGGGCATTGGCATAAATTTTACCTAATTCTGAATTTTTATATCTGTTTTCACTTAATACCGTAAATTCAGGAAAGTAGGTTTCGTTAAAATCCCATTTAATCGACTGAGGTTCAGTAGGAGTAGGGTAGGGATGCACATCAACTATAAGTAAAAAAATGCCACCGGGTTTTATTATTCTCTTTATTTCATTTATTGTTTTATCAATGTCTTCCACGTGATCCAGCGAGTTGAAGGAACAAACCACATCGAAGTAATTATCTTCAAAGGGAATATTTTCTGAATATGCCTGAACATATTTCATTTTATGTTTCTGGGCTCCCAGTTTTAAATATTTATTTGTAAGTGGGTCGAGGCCGTACCTTTCTTTGGTCATATCAGCCCATTCAAGGCTGCCGCGTGGACCACAGCCTATATCAAGGATTATTTTATTATTATAGAAATCATCACTTAAATCGAAATATTCAGTATAAAATGGTTTATAATGTTTATTGGTTAACTCGCCTTCTTTCAGTTTTTTATATCTCCAGAAACTAATTTCCATGAATTCTTTAAAGCGCGAGCGTAGTGATTTTGACATATTATTTGTTTTTATATTCATAAAAATCCAAATTAAAATCATCCACCAGAAAATTTGATTTTTCCACATTCCAAATGTAAATTTTAATGGAATAATAGTCGCTCATAATCTTAGGGATTTTAAGTCCGGTTTCCGATTTTCTCCATTCATTAATAATTTTGTCAGGTATTTGTTTTAGAGCTGCAGTTTTATAAAATACTGTTTTACCTTCAGTATTTTTAATGTCCATAATATAAAGAGCCTTTTTTGCTGAATTTATATTTGTTTCATAATAATATGATGAGAATTTTAAATACAAATTTTTTCTCGCCCTTAAACTATCCGGAATAATTATTTCGTACGATCCACCATAAATATTATTCTTATCAAATTTCAAAGAATAATCTCCTGAATGAGATATCTCCTTTGTGATTTTATTGGTGGAATTTGCTTCTTCAAAATTAGTTTGTAATGAATAAAATGGCTTTTTTTCAAGTTTCCCATAATAGTATTCCGGTCCACCGGAAATTATACCTTCATACTTTTGAGAGGTTTTTAAAAACACATTAAAATATGCTTCCATACTCATGGAATCAGGATGAATTATTCCCTTAACATATTGGTATGACTGCAGCAAATTTAAGGTAGTAACTATCACTAAAAATAATAAAAGTAATTTCTTGATTAAAGGTCTTATATTGTTGAAAGAAAGAGAAATAACTAAAATAAATATTGAAGTAAAATCCACCATCGGGCGCATTCCGAAACCATCACCATAAAACCAGTTCCACCAACTGGAGAATACATAAATTAAAGTAATGAAGAATATGGAAAACCAAATAAATTGATATCTTTTTTTCCTGAAAAGAATAAACATTGCCGGAAATAATAGGAGATAAAATGGAGTGTAAATTAACCATCCCTTACGGAAACTGAACAGAAAATTTACTATTTCAGGACGACTCCAGTAAAAGCCTTCGCCTTTGTAGGCAAAATAAAATATTTGGGATGTTTGAATGTAGTTGATAATGAGATAAGGACTAACAGAAATAATGATTATCAGCAAGGCTAATAAAAACCTAAATGACTTTAATTTGTGGAGAATAGTAGAATTGAAATTTTGCCAATTGTCGGCTAAGAGGGGTAAAGCAATTACAATAATAATATTTACGGGACGTATCATGAAAACAAATCCAAGTGCTATGGCAGCAAATATCAAATAAGATAATTTCTTATGAAGAAAGTACCTGCGAACAAAGCAGAGTAGTGCGCTAATTGCTGCAAAAGAATAAACATGCGAAAATGAAGGCATCAAAAAAGTATAGGCAAACAAGTTGGTAGAAAACATGGCTGCAAGAACAAAAATCAAAGCTGTTTGCGCATTTAGTTTATAGGATTTTAGAAGTTTAAATAAATAAAGTAAACCTATCCAGCACCAAAATACTGCAGCTAAGCCAACTCCATATTGAAATAAGAAATTATAGCCATCAACTTGCAAACCGAAAATATATGAAAACAGCATGGCCAAAAGAAAGAATGGCATAATCAGGAAGGCCGCACCCGGAGGGAATTTATTGATCGTAATACCATTTATTTTATGATAGTTATGGCCTTGGTAATCAGGTCCTTTTCTTTGTTTTTCTGCTTCAAAAACAGAGTTGAAATCGATGCTGTGATTTATAAATAACGCACTTAGCCAGGCATAATGACCGCTTCCGTCGCCATCGATGAAATGTGATCTGTGTTCACTGCTTTTGGAAAGGTTTAAGCCAACAAAAACTATTAGCAATAGCCCCAACAAAAAGAGAGGAAAATGTGAATTATATGTAGAAATTTTAAACTTCAAAGCAGAGAAAGATATTTTTATTTGCAGATGCTAATTTATGGAGAATATTCAAATGGGCTAAGCAAAAGAATATTTATCACTGAATGGGTAATTGTCTTTTAAAACCTTCTTCCAAAGAAATAAAAGTTTCGGTGGCGGTAACTTCCAGTATCGACTGAATTTTCTCTATAATTATACTTTTTAAATGCTGGTTATTTTTAGCCATTATTTTAACGAAAAGAGAGTACTTTCCTGTTGTATGGTGGCATTCCACGACTTCCGGAACCCGGGATATTTTATCGAAGACCTGTTCGTGTGTGCGGGTACTGGTTAAATTCACCTGTAAACCTATAAATGCCTGTGTTAAATAACCAGAGTCGTAAGGAGATATATTAAACTGAGAACCGGTAATAACTCCTGCCTCTGTCATCTTTTGTATCCTTTGATGAACAGCGGCACCGCTCACCTTGCATTGTCGGGCAACTTCAAGATATGGTACGCGGGCATCCTTCATTAAAATGCCTAGTATCTTTTTATCCAGACTATCAATTCGAAATTTATTTTCCATAATTCAATATAAAAAGTAACAAATATTGTTTAAAATTAATAAATTACTTACAAATTTAAAATAATATAGCAATTAGGGATTCATATTGTCAAATAATTACCATTTCGACTACGATATTAGTATATTTGTAATCGGAATTTAACACAAATTATTATGAAAAAAAATTGGGATCCGGCAACTGCCGTACAACGTATAGAACAATTTGGTGAGTTTGGAGGAGTAAACCCTTCAATAACCGATTCAGCAACATTTACATTTCTTCGCGAGAAAACAATGCTCGACACTTTTCACGGTGAAACCGAGGGGTGTTTTCTGTATTCGAGACATTGGAATCCATCCAATAAATATCTTTCACAGGTTTTGGCGGCCATGGAAGGCACAGAAGCAGCCTGGGTAACAGGTTCGGGTATGGGAGCCATTACTACTGCAATTTTGCAGTTGGTAAATAGTGGTGATCATATAATAACCAGTGTTACAACTTATGGTGGCACTTACGCCTTTTTGGCAAACTATTTAAAGAAGTTTAATATAGAGGTTAGTTTTGTGAATATCAGCGATTTGGATGCGGTTGCCAGGGCTGTAAAACCAAATACAAAAATACTCTATACCGAGAGTATGACTAACCCTATGCTTCAGATATCCAATATTCCTGAACTTGCCAAAATTGCCAAAGCAAATGATATAAAACTCATTGTTGACAATACTTTCACACCAATGATACTTTCACCATTTCAGTTGGGTGCCGATATCGTTGTTTACAGCATGACAAAATTCATTAATGGAAAGAATGATGCTGTTGCAGGAGCAATTTGTGCTTCTCTGGAATTTATTAACGATATAAGTAATGTAAATGACGGAACTGCCATGTTGTTGGGCCCTGTGCTCGATCCTTTGCGTTCTTCCAATATTTTGAAAAACATTGCATCACTTCATATTCGCATGCAGAAGCATGGTGATAATGCAATGTATCTTGCAACTAAATTTAAAGAATTGGGCTTGAAATTCAATTATCCGGGACTTTCCGACCATCCTGATCATGAATTGATGAACTCAATGATGAATGATGGATTTGGATACAGTGGAATGATTGCCATTGATATGGAAACTCCTGAAAGGGCAACTGAACTGATGGAAATGATGCAAGAGCGTCAGGTTGGATATCACGCAGTAAGTTTGGGATATTTTAAAACTTTGTTTTCAAATTCAGGAAGAAGTACTTCATCGGAGGTTCCTGAAGAAACACAGAAGGAAATGGGTTTGTCGCCGGGCTTGATTCGTTTTTCTGTTGGTTTGGATCATGATATTGAAAAGACTTATAAAATTATAGAAGGCTGTTTGAAGGACTTGAAATTTATTTAGATTTTTTGCAAACTTTCTTTACAAGAGTTTCCTATGCATAATAATTGGTTTCTATGATTATGTTTATGGAATATTTCTGAGACTTTATTTCAGAAGTTTAAATATGTTCTGTGTTATCATTATAAAAAATATCCACAAAGGAGCGCAAAGGATTTCACGAAGGAACACTAAGGTTTGTAAAGTTAATGAGATATTTTCCATACCTTAAATTGTTGATTGTGTGAATGTAATAAATTTGAATCGATTTGCTATGATTTGGATTTATTCGTATTT
>JBFFLX010000044.1:0-24045 GCA_041554435.1 Bacteroidales bacterium | reverse complement strand
CTGGATATTGGCATATTGCCAAAATATAGCGACCACAAATGGAATGCTGTAAAAATAAATGGAGAGTGGAAGTTGGTTGATGCTACATGGGGAGCCGGATATAGTAATTCACAGACAGGAAAATTCGTTGCTAAATATACCGACATCTACTTCTTTACTGATCCAGATGATTTCTTTTTAAATCACTTTCCAGAAGATGAGAAATGGTTGCTTACTAATAAAACAGCAGAAGATTTCTCCCAGTTACCATATTTCTATGAATACTATCTGGAATCTAAAATAAAACTTGATGATAATCAGTTAGGCCTCTTAAAAAGATCGAAAGACGGATATGTTAGTGTAGTTATTGAAGGAGAAAATATTGGGAATATAGAATATACTTTTAACAGAGGGAAATCATTTCAGGATGCACAAGCTATTGTTAACCAAGGAAATTCACATTATAAAATTAAAGCAAGAGGCAGTTATATTACTATTCTCATAAACAACAATGCCTGGGCGGCTTTTAAAGTTATCAGGAATTAATATTTTGTTTAAAATACAAATAGTTAAATGAAAAAATATTTTATTCTTCTTTGCCTATTAATATATTCAATAATATCCTACTCACAAGTGCGGCAAGCATCGCTTACAGAATCAACAATGGGTTTGCAAATTGGAACCTTTGGTGTTTGGATTTATAATGAAGCTAAAATTTCCAACTCTCTTGCCCTTAGGGCAGATATAGGCATTGATGGTTATCTTGCAACAGTGAATTCCGATGTTTTAAAACCCTATATTATTCCTTCAGTAAGTATAGAGCCACGCTGGTATTACAACCTAAAGCAAAGAGTAAGAAAAGGCAGAAGAATTGATTCAAATAGTGGTGACTTCGTTAGTTTAATAGCCAAAATAAATCCAAATGTTTTCGTATTTCCTAAAAATATCGATTCTCCACATATGTTTTCTCTAATACCAACGTGGGGACTTCGTAGGGCAATTGGAAGAAATTTTAATTTAGAAACATCTCTGGGCGCCGGATACCGAGTGGCCTTCTCCCCCTCTACTAAAACCACCAAAGAGTTTATTTATTACATTAATCTAAGATTTGGTTTTGTTTTTTAATTGGAAAAATTGTTAAATCAGAATGGCTAAAAATGCCTCATATCAGACTAGATATGAATTTGAAATTGGATAAATTCGTAATAATGCCAAATCATTTTCATGGGATAATTCAAATTGGAAAAAATAAATTTAATACGTATAATAATTGTGATTGTGGTTTTGGGCTTAAGCAATATTGTCGTGAAATTTGCCTCTGTAGTAGTATAGACACCATGCATGGCGCACCTGCTTTTCAAAACCGTTTTAAATATTATTAATACTTTCGTGTGAACATCATAACTAAAATACATCTAACAGGAACCATATGCGTAAACTACTAGTTTCTTCTTATTTTCTTTTTTCAGCAGGATTTATCCTAAAATTTTTCCATATCCATTACAATGCAGTTCTAATGCTGACAGCACTGGCCATAATGCTAATCATTAATATTATATCACTATTTAAAAAGCAAGATAGGTTTAATGCTTTAATTCATTTTGGAATTTGGACCTGGCTTGTAGTACTTCTAATCAGTATTAAATTCTTTCACTTTGCAAACATTGCGTTAATTATTGCTGTTTCTGTATCAGTTCTTGCAATGCTTATGGCATATAAAAACAAGAAACTTATTAAACTCACCCCCATAGTAGTGCTTATGATAATCGCATTAGTTTTTTTCAATATGCCAACCGATCAAAGGTATTATCTTATTAGCATAAAATGGAATCATGAAATTAAAACCGATTACCAGAGCCTGGATAAATACTCCTGGTTTCTTTATCAAAACAATAAGTATAGAGAAGCTCTCGATGTTTCCAATCAGGCTATGGATATTGCCATTAAAGCAGAAAATGATGAATGGATAGACTTTATTATTAAACATAACAAGGCAATTGTAGGGAGAAACTGGAACAAATTTCGTTAATAAAGTATTGAAATATGGGCTCTCATCCAATAAACCTGATTATTAACCTACTATATAACTAAAGGTTTATCTCCGGGATAGAATTTATTGACTTTCATACCTTTCCTTCAACAAAACTTAAAAATCCAATTAGCTTGATTTTTAAGGTATTGGCATTTATTGAACTCAACAAACATCGACATTTATTCAGCTGTTAAACTCCAATTGATGGTGAAAATATTCGCGCCATTATTATGGCTATTTACACCTGAACAATAATCTTTGTCGGGTTGTTTAAATAAATTGCGATATTTGAATAACGTAAAATACAGTGCAAAATGAAGATTTGCCTTTTTTCAAACTCCACAATTAAACAGTATACTGAACTTTACTTCAAATAAAGGATGTACAACACAAACGACATAGGAAATTATTACAATACAACACAGGTTCATTATGAGCAATGGTGGGACTTAAACAAGAGTTTTTCTTTACATTATGGCATATGGGAGGAAGACACCAAAAATTTCAAAGAGGCCCTTGCAAACACCAATAAAGTATTGATGGAACTCGCTGAAATTAATAGTTCCAGCAAAGTACTTGATGCAGGATGTGGTGTTGGAGGAGCCGCAGTATTTATCAATGAGCAAAATGGTGCCAGAGTTACAGGTATAACCCTGAGCCAAAAACAATTGGATTCTGCCAATAAACTGGTAAAAGAAAAGGGCTTAATTGATATGGTAAATTTCAAATTAATGGACTATACTCAAACTTCATTTCCGGATGAGTCATTTGATGTTATTTGGGCCTGCGAAAGTGTTTGTCATTCCCCGGAACCAAAAAAGTTTATAACTGAGGCTCACCGCCTCTTGAGAAAAGGAGGAAGATTGGTGATATGCGACTTCTTTAAAACCTCAGAAGATCAAATAGATAAAAATGATTGGCTGCAGAAATGGTGCAACACCTGGGCGGTTACTAAACTCACAACATCCGCGCATTTTAAAAAAGATATGGAAGAAAGCGGCTTTAAAAATATCAAAGTATTAGACTATACTTCTAAAATTCAAAAAAGTGCAAAACGTATGTATTATGCCTCTCTTATGGCAGTAATGCCTTCTGAAATATATAAGTTAATCAACCCCCGGGTATCAAAATTCGCTCGAAATCACTATAAATGTGGGCTCTACCAATACAAGGCCCTAAAAGCTGATCTATGGAAATATAAAATAATACTGACTATAAAAAATACTTAAGACAACTAAACATAATTTATTCGCTCTGCAAAACACTAATAACTAATTTGTTAACTGTCATTTAATAAATGAATACTATGATAAAATTCTTTAGAAAAATCAGACATAATTTACTTCTGGAAGGGAAAACAGGAAAGTACTTTAAATATGCCATTGGTGAAGTCATATTAGTAGTAATTGGAATTTTAATAGCTCTTCAAATTAATAACTGGAATGAAACCCGAAAAATCCGAAATCAGGAATTAAAATATTTGAAAAATTTGAGAACAGATATTGAATTAAACATTGTTGAAATTAACCAATATTTAGAAACACGAACTTCAAGCATTGAATCAGCAAATAAGGTATTGGAATATTATGAAGGAAAACCCTTAACAGATTTAAACGATTTAAATTTTAATGCAACAAATGTTTATATCTGGCAAAAATTTACTCTTCATGATAACACCTATCAAGAACTTGTAAATTCAGGAAACCTAAATATAATATCTAACGACTCATTGAAAAATGCAATCTTAAATCTGCAGGCATTATACAATAAGTTGAAGAACGAAGAAGCACATTTTAGATATGATGCGGAGTTACTTTTATACGAACCTGCTTACAATATGATAGATATGAATGATCTGATAAAAAATTTCACTTACAAAGTTTCCAATGGCCAGGCAGGTGAAAATGTAACTTTATCAAGGTCACATTACGAAACTATGCTAAAAGACCTAAAGCATAAAAATGGTTTTGTTATGGCGGTTTATGAATATTCAGTAATGAACTCGCAGTTCAATGAAATAAAAGATTTGTGCAAATCAATTATTAGACAAATAAATGATGAATTGGATTCGGAAAAATAAAAAAACAAACTAAAAGTCTTCATTTATCTGTTTTTCAGCACCATAAAAAATGCATCTTTATAGGTATCGCTAATAGGTATGTGATTATTTGCAATTAAAATTCTGTTCTTTTCAACACTTTCAATTTTATTTATGGCAACAATATAAGATTTGTGAACTCTTATAAAATTGTCTTCGGGTAAAGATTCTTCCATATTACCGAATGTTTGAAGAGTCATTATTTTTTCTGTTGTAGTATGTATTCGCAAATATTCTTTCATCCCTTCAATAAAAAGGATATCATCAAAATCAACTCTTTGCATCCTGAATTCTGTTTTCACAAAAAAGTAGTCGCGCTTATATTGTGATGCCGAATTTTCAATATTTCCGGTTTTAGCATAAAAATCGAATATTTTATCTACCGATTGCATAAAACGTTCAAAGGAGATGGGTTTTAGTAAGTAGTCCGATACATTAAGGTCGAAAGCGGCTAAAGCATACTGATCGTAGGCTGTTGTAAGAATAATTTTGGGCTTATGATGCAAGGTTTTAATTAGTTGCAAGCCTGTAAAACCCTCCATTTCAATGTCCATAAATATTAAATCAACCTTATTGGATTGCAGAAACGACATTGGCTCTATGCCATTATCAAAAGTCTTCAATAAATTTAAAAAAGGTACTCTGCCAATATAATTTTCCATCTGCTGAATGGCAGGCAATTCATCATCTATTACAATACAACTAATACTCATCCAGTTGAATATTTAATTCCACAATATAAACATTATTTTCTTCAAAAATTTTCAACTTATGTTTAGAAGGAAATAATAATTCCAACCTCCTTTTTATGTTTTTAATTCCCAGGCCTCCTACATGATTTTTTTCCGTATCGGTTAATTTCCTAATCTGATTTTTACATCTAAAATCAATTTGGTTTTCTCCAACTTCCAACAAAATTTCAATGGCATTAACCCCTATTATACTTCCATGCTTAAAGGCATTTTCAATAAATGGCAAAAAAATCATTGGTGGAATAAACAATTTTGATGTTTCTCCTTTAATATCAAATTTTACAAAGTCTCTTTCTTTATATCTTAATTTTTGTAAGGCAATAAAGTTCTTAATATAATCTATCTCTCTCTCAAGCAATACCTTTTCGCCATTTGCCTCATACAACATATATCGCATAATATCAGATAGTTTTATTATTGCATAAGATGTTTTTTCAGGATTATTTGCGCTGAAAGAATTGATATTATTTAGCGTATTAAATAAAAAATGGGGATTTATTTGCGAACGTAATAAGGCCAACTCTGTAATACTATTTTGTTTTTCCAATTCCATTTGCCGCTGATATTTATGAAACCAGTCGACCGAAAGCCTAAGGATTATGGCATATAACATACTCAAAAGTGTATGTCCCAAACTGGATTTATAAACTATCACAAAATCGCTGTAAACCTCTGCCCTGCCGGTTAATTTATATATCCATACCCAAACAAAACTATATAAACCCCAAAAAACAATTGTAAGTAGGGTATTCAAAAATATTTGAGTTTTATTTATTAGTTTGGGGAAAATCAGATAATAATAAAATGAAAAAGAAACTATGTCGAGTAAAGTAGTTATTAATAGCGTATACATGCTATTTAAAAGATGGGCTCCCTCAACCAGGGGTATAGTCCTGATTAGTTTAATTACAACCAAAATTAGCCAGAAAACCAATGGTATTACAGCAAGAGTTCGTCTACTCAACATTTAATTTTTTATACAAAAATAAAAATCTTTATTCACTTTTGGCACTCAAAACCAATATATTAAACCAATTTACTATTTCTGTCTACCATTCATAAAAAACAACTTACATAATACTGTTTTCCATTTCGCAAATTAGTTTCCGAAGCAAGTTGAATTTATTTGTTTTTAGGAGGTTCGTGTTATTCATTTGCATAAAAAAATAAGATGAAGACTATCGCAACCATAATAATTTGTAGTGTTTTTATAATAATTTTCCACCCCTTAAAAACTTTTTCTGCTACTCCAAAAAAAGCCACAATTTCAGGAATTATTATTGATCAGGCATCCAACAAACCAATTGAATATGCTAGTTTGGTTTTAATAAATATTGCAGATACAAGCATTTTAAACGGAACAATTTCTGCAGCCGATGGATCATTTATGCTTGAGAATATTGAAACTGGAAGTTATCACCTGAAAGTGCACTTCATAGGTTATAAAACCAAAGTAATTGAAAACCTTGAAATCAATTCCAAAAGAGATAAGCTCAATTTGGGAAATATTCAACTTAATCCATCCAGTATTCTTCTGGAAGAAACCGAAATAGTTGCCAATAATAATTATATCGATTTCAAAATTGATAAAAAAGTAATAAATGTAAGCGAGCATATCAATGCAGAAGGAGGAGCAGTGGTTGAAGCCTTAAATAATGTACCATCGGTGCAGGTAGATGGAGGTGGCAATGTTACCTTAAGAGGTAGCAGTAGTTTCACTTTACTAATTGATGGCAGGCCTTCGGTTTTGGAACCATCCGATGCACTTAATCAAATACAATCGAGTTCTGTTGAGAAGATTGAAGTAATTACTAATCCGTCAGTTAAATACGACTCCGATGGTACTACAGGTATTATTAACCTTATTATGAAGAAACAAAAGCTAAACGGAATCAGTGGTCAGGCAATGCTTTCATTGGCAACTGGCGATAAATATGCCGCCAATGTATTATTAAATCGTCAATCCAATAAATTAAATACTCAGGTCGGACTTACATATAGCAACAAAAGAAAAATTACAGAAAGCACCGATAACAGACAAATTTTTGGCGGGGATAGTATTTCTTATCAGGATATATCTTCCCTCAGGGATATCTACAGGAAAAACTACAAATTAAATTTCGGAATTGATTATAAGGCAAATCCAAAAAACGATATCTATATGAATTTGGAAATCGGGCAATGGGAGTTCGACAGAAATATTAAAAATGACAGGAGTGAATACAATAATTTCAACAACTCCATTGCGCTCAACAATATTCAGGAGTCATTTATATTAAACAATATTTATGGAACCGGTGAACTGGGCTATAAACACAATTTTGATGATGATCACCAATTAGATTTAAACTACTATTATGCAAGATTGAGTAATGAAACACCCAACGACATTACCATTAAAAATTTAAATAGCGAAGGCATAGAAATTCCACTGGCAACTGATTATTTGAAATTATTTAGTAAATCGGAACGAAATCATTCGAGATTTAAAACCGACTATGTTTTACCAATTTCTGCCAGCACCACTTTTGAGGCAGGATACCAAAATAATATTCAAAGTTCTGCTACAAATTACACCTACGACTATCGTTCTGAGCCAAATACAACTTGGTTGAATGACAGCACTTTATCAGGCGAAATGAATTACAGAAGAATGGAAAATGCAATATATACTACTTTGAAAACCAGCGTAAAAAGCATTTCTATACAAGCCGGAATTCGTATAGAATATGCAAACAGATATCTGCATCAGCAAACTACTCAAAAAACATATGAACGTAATAATTTCAACTTTTTCCCATCATTACACTTTTCTAAAAGCCTAAAAAACGATCAGCAAATTAGTTTAAGCTATAGCCGAAGGATAAGCCGACCCAACGAATGGATGCTACTTCCCGCCTTGCATTCTACTGGTAGAAATATGCTACAAATTGGAAATCCCGAATTGCTGCCTGATTTTACAAACTCCTACGAACTCGGGTATAGCATGCGTAATGAAATTGTTATGCTTAGCGCAGATTTATATTTCCGTCAAACTGAAAATGCCATAACTCCCGCCATGTTAGAAAAAGGAGGTAATTTCTATCAAACTTATGAAAACCTGCAAAAAGAACTTGCAGGTGGAATTGAAATGATGAGCAATATAAACATTAGAAAATGGTGGAGAATGAATGTTTCCACAAATATTTACCTCTATAAATTAACAGGCACTCTTAATAGTGGCTATGAAGTTGATAATTCAAGTTTTGCCTGGAACGGTTTTTTGAAAACAACATTTATAGTTAAAAAGAAGACATTCCTCGAGTTCATGGCAGTTTATTATGGTCCTTCAATTCTTCCTCAAGGCAAATCACAGGATTTCTACTATTTTGATTTTTTTGTAAGGCGAAACTTTTTCAATCGCAAATTAACACTTGCGTTGCGCTCGCATAATACTTTCGATACAGGAATTTATGTTCAAGATACGCAAGGAAATAATTTCAAAGCAAATACCTGGTTCAAATACGAAGGCCCTACATTTATGCTAACTCTTACATACCGATTAAATAATTTCAACAGAAAAAAATCAGGAGATCAGCCTGATATGAATTTCGATAGTGGACTAGATCGATAATTTTAAAAATAAATCAAACACCTAATGGTTGATATTAATTAAACTTTGAAACAATGAAAAATACTATTAATGAGGAAATTAAAAAATATCCTAAAGGTTATTTTGAAAGTAAATGGATGGCTTTGGGTATTGCAATATTTTCCGGAATAGGAATTCCGCTTAGCCTTATTACAAAAAATTTTGCTCTTATAGGCATCGGGCCTGCAATAGGAGTGGCAATAGGCTTCTCAATAGGACAATCAATTGAAAATAAATATCAAAAAGAAGGAAAGATCAGGGAACTCACCAAAACTGAAAAGAAAAAAAGAAACAACTTGAGAATATTTACCTTTGCTCTGCTAGCATTGGGGTTTTTATTATTTCTGTTGATGTTTTATTTAAAGTAGAAAACAGTTCGCCAATAAATCTATTATTTGACCTATATACATATCAGAAATACTTAAAACAAGAAATTATTTGAATTTTCCAAACAGAAATACAACTCTAATAGTTATTTATAAAAACACTTGTTTTAACAACTTGCAAATAGTATTTTTGAACACATATGAAGATTATTATTCTTGGAGGTACTGGCCTTCTCGGTTATCATTCAACTCTTTCACTTTTATCCAAAGGACATGAAATAACTATTGTTTCAAGAGGCAGTATTAATTCTAATAATTTTTTTCCTAAAAAGGTAAGTTCCATTGTCAATAATGTTTTTGAAATGAGCAGGGATGAGTTAATTAATCTCTTTACAGGATTTGATGCTTTGGTTTATGCAATAGGGCCTGATGAAAGAGAAATACCTCCCTCTCCATCTGCTGATTTCTTCAAGGAAAATCTGGTTGACAGGTGCATAAATATTTGTAGTTGTGCAAAAATTGCAAAACTTAAAAGCATAATCATTCTCAGTTCATATTTCAATTACTTCCATAGAAAACATCCTCTATGGAGACTGGCTAAAAAACATCCATATATAAGAAATAGGGTTAAACAAGCTGAAGAATGCTTAAAACTGAGTAATAGCGAGTTGAAAATAATTATTCTGGAAATACCTTATGTATTTGGAGTGATGCCAAATCGCAAATCACTGTGGGCTGATTTACTGGTTCCCCGACTTAATGCCTTAAAACCATTTATATTTTATACAACCGGAGGAACAGCCATGTCAACGGCAAAATATGTTGGTGAAGCTGTTAGAGGCGTTGTTGAAAAGGGTAAAACAGGAACCTATATTGTTGGAGAACAAAACATGGATTGGAATGAAATGCTGGCAATAGTGACTAATTCTCTGGGAGGTTTTAAAAAACGAATAACTATAGTGCCTGTATTTATAGCTCAATTTTACGCTTATATTGAAAAATTAGCAAACTCAATTAAAGGGAGGGAAGCAGGCCTTAATTATCCAAAATACATAAAAGATTTTCAGTGCAAATTCACATATTTTCCGGAAGAAGAAATGCAAAGCATAGCTCAAGATTTAGAATTATGTCGTGGAGATATTAAACAAACAATAAAGGAAACTTTTGATGAATGCCGTTAATATTCATAACCGATCTATTAGAATATTCACAGTGTGGGTTTGTAATTTAAAAAATTCTATTACGAACATTTTCTAACGAAAAGGTTTAAAAACTTTGTACTTCTGCATTGCAATTTTTTAAAATATTTCATTTGCATGTAATAATTTCAGATTTTCACCACTAACTAAAGAAAAACAATATTGAGTAACGATTTTTATATATCATCCATATTACCTTATGCAGGAATAATTATCAAAATGTGCAGGGCATATACCAATTCCCAAGAAGATTTTGAAGATTATTATCAAGAAGTTTGTTTACAAATATGGAGAAGTAAAGATAACTTTCGTGAGCAATCTGAATGGAGCACCTGGGTTTATCGAATTTCATTAAACGTTTGCATGACCTTACTTAAGAAAAAGAAAAATAATAAACAGCATTTTGTATCTGACTCCTTAGCATCTGAAGAAACTGAAGATAATCATGCATTCTCCGATGAACCGCTGAATCTGCTATATGCTGCCATTAAGAAACTTTCAGAAATCGACAGAGCAATCATTATGCTTTATCTGGAAGAAAAATCATATCAGGAAATAGCTGATATTATTGGGACAAATCAAAACAATATTGGAGTACGAGTTATAAGAATTAAAACAAGATTAAAAAAAATATTAGATGGAAAAAACAATTGAAAATATTTGGGAAGAAGGTTTTTTAAAAAGTGATGCACTAGTAGCACCAAAAATAAATGACCTATATAACAGAAAATCAATTCATATTATCGATAAGTTTAAAAGAATGTTTAAAATAAATTTGATTGCTATTGTTGCATTCTCCTCCTTCGCTTTAATTGCATCATATTTTGTGGGAATCCCTTTAATGGGTGCTATATTTTTTGTGAGCCTTATGGTACTGGTTGTTATTAATAACAGTTTATTAAGTGATTTAGAAAGTATTGATAAAGGCGAAAACAGTTATCAATACCTTAAGGCATTTAACCAATGGATAAAAAAGCAGATTACCGTAAATAAAAGAATATCAACATTTTTGTACCCAATTATATTCATGTCGCTAATTATAGGTTTTTGGTTTAAAAATTCAGAGGGTTACCTTTTAGGAGAACAAATTGTAAAAAAAATTCTAGCACATTATCCAGACACCTATCTCCTATTTGGGATTCCACTAGTAGGAATAGTATTTGTAGTTTTAATTTTAGGCTTACTAGCATTTTTTGGAGGCAAAATTTATCAATGGGATTTAAACATTGTTTATGGGAGAGTGTTCAAAAAACTGGATGAATTATTAAATGATTTAGAAATTTTAAGGAGATAAACACTTTACAACAAAGTATATACATGCAATTTTTTTTACTAAAAATTTATGATTTGCATGTAAAAATTATTGTTTTAAGCCACTAAACTATAAAACATTAAATATTTATGACAATACAAGAAACTTATATCTTTTTTGAAAATCTAAAAAACGAAACCACGAATAGGTCTGAAATTAAGATTTATGACAGATTCCTGCACATACTCACAGAATTGAAAAATAAAGATTTCGCAAAAGATGAAATTCAATTAATAGAGACAGAAATTGATAATTTAAAGTTAGAATCAAATCCTGAAAACAGAAAAAAATATTTTCGCAAATCACTTAGTAAATTCGAAACTTATTTAAAAGACAAGTTTTCCCTAACAACCAAAGGGTATTACACCAATTTTGGCATAGGTATAGGATTAAACTTCGGAATTATTTTTGGAATTGTGTTTTTTTCGAGTTTTGACAGGTCTTTGGGTATTTCTATGGGTTTGAGTTTCGGAATGATAATCGGATTAATTATTGGACGCTATTTAGATTCCAAAGCCATAAAAGAAGGTAGAGTATTATAAACCAATAAGTGATATTATACCTTTTTTTTAGATCTTCCCTATAAGGTCGAAGTTCGTCCTAATCATTATAAATAACATCAGAGAAAAATTGAAATATGTCATCTCATACTTTCAAAGCCCTTTCATGAAATACCATGACAAATCTCAAAATTGAGAAATAATTTGTATTTTCGGCCTTTAATCAAACCTTGATTAAGTGTGGTTATGATCTTTCCAAAATCACATTAGAAATCGGAATACAAAAGTAATTATGATGGAGACAATGAAGAATATACATGAAATTGACAATATTGAGTTGGTTTTTCTCAAAATTGAAGATTATGAAGAGATTAAGAGTTCGATGAAGGAAGCTTATTCCAATATGCCGGAAGCTTACTGGAAGGAAAATCATATAAATTCACTTATTGAAAAATTTCCAGAAGGTCAGGTTGGTATAAAGGTTGATAACGAATTAGCCGGATGTGCACTTTCAATTATTGTTGACTATTCCAAATTTGATGACAAACACACTTACAAACAAATAACCGGTGGATACACTTTCAGCACTCATACTGCAACTGGGGATACATTATATGGTATTGACATCTTCATAAGACCTAAATTTAGAGGGCTAAGACTTGGAAGAAGACTATATTCCTATAGAAAAGAACTATGTGAAAAATTAAACCTAAAAGGAATTGTTTTTGGTGGTAGAATACCAAACTACCATCAGTTTTCCGCAAATATGTCTCCAAGAGAGTATATCGATAAAGTTCGGAAAAAAGAAATCCACGATCCCGTACTCAACTTTCAAATGTCCAACGATTTTCACCCTGCCAGAGTATTACAAGGCTACCTTGAAGGCGATAAAGAATCCAAAGAATATGCTGTACTTCTTGAATGGGATAATGTTTATTATGAAAAGAAAACAAACACAACTGCAATCAAAAAATCGACTATCAGATTAGGGTTGATTCAATGGCAAATGCGATTGTATAAAGACTTTGAAGAACTTATGCAGCAAGTTGAATATTTTGTGGATGCTGTATCAGGATATAGGTCAGATTTTGCCCTCTTTCCCGAATTTTTTAATGCTCCATTAATGGCTGAATACAATCACCTTTCAGAATCAGAAGCCATTAGAGTGCTGGCCGGATATACAGAAAAAATTACCAATCGCTTTGCCGAATTGGCAATTTCCTACAATATCAATATTATTACCGGAAGCATGCCTGAAATTGTTGATAATAACCTTTATAATGCCGGATATTTGTGTAAAAGAGATGGCGGTATTGAAAGATTTGAGAAACTGCATGTTACTCCCGATGAGGCTAAAGTTTGGGGCTTGCAGGGAGGAAAAAATTTAAAAACGTACGATACTGACTGTGGCAGAATTGGCATATTGATATGCTATGATATTGAATTTCCGGAACTTAGCAGAATTTTAGCCGAAGATTCAATAGATATTTTGTTCGTTCCTTTCTTAACCGACACACAAAACGGATATTCCCGAGTTAGAAACTGTGCTCAGGCAAGAGCCATAGAAAATGAATGTTATGTTGCAATTGCAGGCAGCGTTGGTAACTTGCCAAAAGTTCATAATATGGATATTCAGTATGCTCAGTCGATGGTATTTACACCTTGCGATTTCTCCTTCCCTACCAACGGAATTAAAGCCGAGGCAACTCCAAATACAGAAATGATTCTGATAGCCGATGTTGATATAGATATGTTACGTGAGTTGAGCCAGTTTGGAAGCGTTAGAAATTTAAAAGACAGAAGGACTGATTTGTATTCAATAAAAAGGAATTACTAATCGGGTAGAAACCGTGATAACCTAATGATAATGAATGTATTATAAAGTTAGAGGCCTGACAGTAAATTAATTAAGGGGTAATTATGCCCCCGAAAGTGCTGTTAAGGTTTTATTAAATTTTTGGATTTCTGTATCTTATTCATAAAAAAAACTGTGTTTAAAAAAAATTCAAGGATGCAAGTAATTTTTCTATTTTTACCAAAAATCAGTATTTTTCTTATATTCTTGAAATATATAGGTTCTTATGAGTAAAGCATTTAAATATTCTGATAGTAATATTTCGTTATTTATAATAATGATAGTTTTTTATTGTGTACCACAACTATACTCTTCTAATGTAAACAAAGTTGATAGTTTAGTGAATGTTTTACAATCAGCACCTGATTCTGATAAGGCTGCCATTCTTAATGCACTTTCAAGTGAAACTCTTTCCGATTCCATGGAATATTCATTTGAGCTTGCAAGTTCCGCTCTTAAGTTTGCAAGAGAATATGATTTAAAACATGAGGAGTTTTTGGCTTTATCAAATTTAGGTGAAATTTCATATTACTCCAACAAAATGAAAGATGCTGAAGATTATTATCAACAATCATTATTAGTATCTATTGAACTAATGGATACTTCTTTCATGTCGAAAGCTTATAATAATTTGGGCTACACTTATCTTGAACTTGCTGAATATAAAAATGCACTTGAGAGTTTTATTAAATCCTTAGATTACGAAAAAGCCTTACAATCTGATAAAAAAATAGCAAGTGTATTAAATAATATTGGCCTTACTTATGATTACCTTGGGAAATACAAACAGTCGCTCGAATATTATTTGGAAGCATTAGAAATGGAAGAAGGTTCCAATAATGATGAAGGCATTTCAGATGTTTCGAACAACATAGGAAATATATATCATATATGGGGGAATTATGAAAAGGCACTTTACTATTATTTAAAATCTCTTAAAATATATGAGAAATCAGAATCAAAAAGTGGTATTGCAATAGCACTGAATAATATAGGAATAATTTATCATGATTGGAAAAATTATGATAAGGCCCTTGAATATTATCAGAAATCACTAGAAATTGAAGAAGATTTGGATAATAAGCCGGGCATGGCACAATCCTTAAATAACATTGCAATTATTTATGACGAAACAGGAGATTATAAAAAAGCCATTGAACTTTATAAGAAATCATTAGAAATAGAAGAAGAAATTGGTAATAAAATAGGCGTTTCTATCTCCCTGAGTAATATGGGTGAGTTTTATGAAGAAAGGGGTGAATACAATAAAGCATTTGATTATTATAACAAGTCGATAAAAATTGATGAAGAAATTAATAATAAAGCAGGACTTGGACATACTTATAATCAACTGGGAAATCTTTATTTGCGGATAAAACAGTATAATAATGCGATAAAGTACTATAATCTTAGCAGTAATATTGTTGAGCCTCTTAATATAATAGAAACTATTAGTGAGAATTACAAAGGTCTTGGCGACGTATATTCAGAAATAGAAGATTATAAAAATGCAATCTATTATATAAAAAAATATCACTCATTAAAAGATTCCATTTTTAGTAAGGATATGTTGAAGCAACAAAATAATCTTCAGGCAGATTTCGAAATCGAAAAAAAGGAAAAGGAAATTGAACTTTTAAACTCCGAGAAAAAAATAAGGGCCTTGGAGATGAATAAAAAACAATCTCAACTTAGAGGACAAAAAACTTTATTATATTTTGCCTTTGGAGGAATTGTTTTATTTATTGTATTTATTTTGCTTCTAATTCGCCAAATTAAAAAAAGCAATAAAGCAAATAAACTTTTAAATATTCAAAACACAGAGATTAAGGAAAATCGTCTTCAGTTAATAGCGGCCAAAGAAAAAGCAGAGGAAAGTGACAGACTAAAATCAGCATTCTTGGCAAATATGAGCCATGAAATTCGTACACCCATGAATGGGATTATTGGCTTTACAAACCTCTTAAAAAAGCCAGGACTCAGTGGAAAAGAACAGGAAAAATTCATCAATATTATTGAAAAAAGTGGTGATCGTATGCTTAACACCATTAACGATATTATTGATATTTCCAAAATTGAAGCAGGGCAGGTTGATGTTGTAATTTCAGATATAAACCTAAACAATAAAATAGAAGAACTTTATGATTTCTTCTTGCCTGAAGCTAATAAAAACGGAATAGAACTGTCTGTTATAAATAAACTTCCCAACAGAAAAGTAATTATTAAATCAGATAAAGAAAAATTAGATTCCATTCTCACTAATCTTATTAAAAATGCAATAAAATTTACCCATAATGGCAGCATAGAACTTTGTTGTTTGATGAATGAAGCAGGCGAACTGCAGTTCCATGTTAAAGACACAGGTATTGGCATTCCAAAAGAGAGACAAAAAGCTATATTCTCTCGTTTTGAACAAGCTGATATTGAAGACAAACAGGCTTATGAAGGCTCGGGCCTCGGACTTGCAATATCCAAGGCGTATGTTGAAATGTTGGGTGGAAAAATTTGGTTGGTAAGTAATCCCGACAGTTCTAAGGGAGAAGTTGGTTCGCAATTCTATTTTACAATTCCATACATTATAAGTAAAAACGAAACTCAGGAAAATATTAATAATCACTCAAATGAGATATCCCCGCCTAAAAAAAGATTAAAAATACTTATTGTTGATGATGATGAAATAACTCTAGCTTTTTTAACTGTTGTTCTTAAAGAAGATGGGAAAGATATATTGATAGCTAAAACAGGCATAGATGCAGTTGAATTATGTAAAAACAATCCTGATTTAGATGTTATCTTAATGGATATAAAGATTCCCGGAATTGATGGTTACGAAGCAACAAAACAAATCCGTAAATTCAATAAAGATGTTTTTATACTGGCACAAACAGCTTACGCTCAATTGCAGGACAGGGAAAAAAGCATTGAAGCAGGTTGCGATGATTATATTACAAAACCAATTGATAAAGACCTTTTATTGGAAATAATATCGAATCATTTCAATAAGGCTTAATAAAAAACTTTTCAAATTTCTCATTCGCTCTTAAGGAATTTGCTCAATTTCCATAATTAAAAATTTGCATATTTTTAACTTAACTACATATTATAAATCCATACCTTTGCCGTTAAACAATTGAATTCCTGTAAGTTGTTAATAAAAAAATAAAATATTATGACAAAAATAGATAAAACTAAACCGGTTTTAGTAACCGGAGCTACAGGCTATGTTGCTTCATGGCTAATAAAAAAACTGCTAGAGGAGGGTTTAACAGTGCATGCTGCAGTACGCAATCCCAAAGACAAGAAAAAGATAGGCCCTATTGATGAAATAGCTAAAAATTCACCCGGGAAAATAAAATATTTTGAATCCGATTTATTAAAGAGCGGTTCTTATGCCGAGGCTATGAAAGATTGCGAACTTGTTTATCATACGGCTTCTCCTTTCACGTCTAATATTAAAGATCCTCAAACAGACCTGGTGGATCCTGCTCTTTTGGGCACCCGTAATGTTTTAGAACAAGCCAACGAAACAAAATCGGTGAAAAGGCTTGTTGTTACCAGCAGTTGTGCTGCCATTTATGGCGACAATATTGATATCCAAAAAACACCTAAAGGTAAATTAACCGAAGAAGTTTGGAATACAAGTTCATCTTTGAAGCATCAGGCATATTCATATTCGAAAACACTTGCTGAAAGAGAAGCCTGGGAAATGGTAAAAAAACAGAACCAATGGGATTTAGTAGTTATAAACCCATCTTTGGTTATTGGTCCGGCCATAAACCCACAAGTTGTAACCTCCGAATCATTTACAATTTTAAAACAATTTGGTGACGGCTCCATGAAAACCGGGGCTCCTGATTTTGGAATTGGAATAGTTGATGTAAGAGATGTAGCCTATGCACATTATCAGGCAGGCTTTAAACCGGAGGCAAAAGGCCGTCACATAGTTTCAGGATATAATACCACATTTATTGATATGGCAAAAACCATAATTCCAAGCTATGGCAAAAAGTATCCTCTTCCAAAAAACAAAATTCCCAAAGCATTAATATGGTTGGTTGGTCCGTTAATGAGCAAAAGTCTGAACCGAAAAATAATTTCAAGAAATGTGGGTTATCCTTTTAAAGCAGATAACAGCAAAAGTATAAAGGAACTGGGAATAATGTATCGTCCCTTAAAAGATTCGATGAAAGACACATTCCAGCAAATGATTGATAATAAAGTATTTTAATTAAATTGCTTATAATGAGATTATTAATATTGTTAAGCGCTTTCTTATTTTTAAGTTCTTCATGCTGTAATAATGATATGGATAATAAGAAATTATGGAAAGAGGAAATTATAAAAACGGAAGCCGAATTCTGCAATACAGCAGAAAAACAAGGACTTCAAAAGGCATTTCTAAAATTCTCTTCAGAAGATGCTGTATTGCTTAGAGATAATAAATTGGTTAAAGGTAAAAAAGCCATTGCCGATATTTATCAGAATTACGATGCAGTTAAAGATAATATCAAACTCATTTGGGAACCCGATTTTGTGGATGTTTCTTCTTCAGGTGATATGGCTTATACCTATGGAAAATATATTTTCACTTCATCTGATAGTAGTGGAAAAATAGTTGCTGATACAGGTATTTTTCATACTGTGTGGAAGCGCCAGGAAAATGGTGAATGGCGTTTTGTTTGGGACTAAAACTATTCTTTATTTTCAAGCATGGTTTTGCAGATAAATTCTGCTGCTTTTCCATCCCCAAAAATTGAAGGATATTCCTCTAATTCATTCTTAGTAAAATTATTATAAGAACTAATAATCTTCTCTTTGTCGGCATCGGCAATTACCGCTGCTCCTACTTCTACTATTTCCTTCCATTCGGTTTCAGGCCTTAAAATAATACAGGGTTTATTGAAGAAAAAGGATTCCTTTTGAACTCCCCCCGAATCGGTAATTACCATTTTGCAATTACTTTCCAAAGCAATCATATCAAGAAATGAAACCGGAGGTATGAGTTTAATTTTACTAGAACTTTGAACCTTTTGTAATAATTCTGCACTCAGATTTTTATTCAATAATTTTGCTGTTCTGGGATGAAGAGGTAATAAAATTTCTATGCTGTTCTGCTCAGAAATTTCTAATAATGAAGAAAAGATTGCATTTAATCGATCTGCCTGGTCGGTATTATTATCTCTGTGAATTGTTCCTAAAATAAAATTCCCTTTTTCAAGATTATTATCTTTTAGAACATTACTTTTTTCTAATGCTATCTTATTAAAATACAGACTATTATCAAGCATCACATCTCCACAATGGAAAATTGCCGGATTGTCGGCATTAAATGGTTTTTGAGCATCTTTTTTAAAACCCTCTTTTATGAGATTCTCAAAACCTGTTTTTGTTGGACTGAACAAAAGTGTTGAAGCATGATCGCACATTATACGATTAATTTCTTCCGGCATAGATTTATTGTACGACCTCAGGCCTGCTTCAATATGAACAATAGGCACATGAATTTTAGATGCCGCAACAGCAGCTGCAAGTGTTGAGTTGGTGTCGCCATAAACTACCAGATAATCGGGTTTCTCGTCGAGCAATATCCTTTCAATTCCCTCTATCATGCGGGCAGTTTGAATTCCGTGTGTAGCACTTCCCACATTCAGATTAAAATCGGGTTTGGGTATTCCCAATTCATCGAAAAAAACCTGCGACATATTTTCGTCGTAATGTTGGCCCGTATGAACAATCACCTCTTTTATCTTATGAGAATAATTATTTCTTATGGCTCTGCTCAAAGCTGCAGCCTTAATTATTTGCGGACGGGCACCAATTACACTAACTATCTTCATGCGCTTTATTATAAAAGGCAAATATCTGCTTTTTTTTTCAGTCACAATAATTTCATGCCTTCAAAATCAACACTTAAAACCAAAAAAACGCATCTGCTTATAAGCAAATAACAATCAATAATTTATGAGAAATATATTCTAATCACTCGACATATTTTCATTAATCGTCACATCATATATTTTAACATATTGATTTACTGCGATATGCCAATAAGTAAAAAAAGGATTACTTTTGCGCCCTCAACAAATTTGTTGGTTTATGGAATTGAAGCGTATTTTTGATTTGTTACCCAGGTATGAAAATGAATTTATACCAAAAGATGATTGCCTAGCGGGCAAAGTAAATAAAGAATGGGTAAAATACAGTTTGAAAGATTTTAGAAATTATGCCGATAATATAAGTTCGGCACTTATAAATCTTGGAATAAAAAAAGGAGATAAAATTGCAACCATTTCTTCCAACCGCCCTGAGTGGAATTTTGTGGATTTTGGAGTACTGCAAATCGGAGCGGTACATGTTCCCATTTATCCTACCATAAGCGAACAAGACTACAGATATATTCTCAATCACTCGGAAGTTAAAGTTCTGTTTATTGAGGATGCATTTCTATATAAAAAAATTAAGCACATTCTTCCTAAGTTGGATAATGAAATCAGCATTTTTTCATTCACTCAGGTGGAAGGCATAAAGCAATTCGACCATCTTCTTGATGAAACTGATCTGCAAGCACATAAACTACATTTGAAGGAGATACAATCTTCTATAGAAGAGGATGATATAGCAACTATGATTTACACCTCGGGAACCACCGGAAATCCCAAAGGTGTTATGCTTACCCACAAAAACATAATAAGTAATGTATTGTCTCTCTATCATATTTTTCCCGTTGACCAAACCAGCAAAGGCCTGAGTTATCTGCCTCTTTGCCATGTTTATGAGAGGACAAATATTTATATTTATCTGTATTTGGGTGTTTCCATTTATTATGCTGAAAATATGGCAACCATTGGAGATAACCTTAAGGAGATAAGCCCGGAGATATTGACAACCGTTCCGCGTTTACTTGAAAAGGTTTATGACAAAATAATAGCTAAGGGCCGGAAGTTAAATGGTATTGCCAAACAACTGTTTTTCTGGGCAGTACGATTGGGGGAAAAATACGAATATGACGATCGTTCTTTTCTCTACGACTTAAGATTAAAAATTGCCGACAAATTAATATTTGTGAAATGGCGGGAAGCCCTGGGTGGAAATATGCGCGCCGTAATTTCAGGTGGAGCAGCAATACAACCACGATTGGCAAGGGTATTTAATGCTGCCGGAATTCCATTGCTTGAAGGCTATGGAATGACAGAAACCTCACCGGTAATTGCTGTAAATACCTTTGAGCCCGGCAGAAGAAAGGTTGGAACCGTTGGACCTCCAGCCAGTTGTAATGAAGTGAGAATTTCGGAAAGAGGCGAAATTCTTGTGAAAGGTGACAATGTTATGAAAGGATATTTTAAAGATCCGGAAATGACAAAAGAAGCCATAATTGATGGATGGATGCATACCGGCGATCAGGGAATTATTGATGATGATGGAATGCTTAAAATTACAGGAAGGGTGAAAGAGATTTTCAAAACCTCCATGGGAAAATATATTTCTCCTGTTCTTCTGGAAAATAAAATCAAGGAATCGCCTTTTATAGATCAGATAATGGTTATTGGTGAAAACCAAAAGTTTGCTGCAGCACTTATAGTCCCTGCCTTTGAGCATTTAAAATCGTGGTGTAAGATTAAAGAAATAGAATATACTACTAATGCAGAAATGATTAAGGATAAGGTAATTATAAGCAGATACAAAAAAGAAATCAACTGTTTTAATAAGGGTTTTGGAGATACTGAAAAGATTAAACGATTCGAACTTATCGATCACGAATGGACAATCGATTCGGGTGAGATAACTCCCAACTTAAAACTAAAACGCAAGAGCATTCAGGATAAATACGAAAGTGTTATAAAACGGATTTTTGGAAATTAATTTATTATATTGAACACCAGTTCTTTAAGCGGACCGTAACTTGTTCCATCGGTTATTCCCAATCCTCTCGCTTTTAGGTCAACATCTCGTATTTCAGAAATTATTCTTTCTATCTTTTTTGCCGGAAAAACTTTTGCTGCTTTTATATAATCATTTGCAAAAAACGGACTTACACCCAGTTCCGAAGCAACCTCTTTACCTCCACCCTTAATATGGTGAACGGTATAAACCTTTACAAAGAAATTATTCAAAACAACAGTCAGCATTTGCAGAGGATGTTCCTTTGGATTAGCCTCAAAATGCTGAACTATCCTTTGTGCTTTCAAAGCATCACGATTGGTGAGGGCTTTTTGTAACTCAAAAATATTGAAGTCCTTGCTGATTCCTATATTTTCTTCAATATGAATTTCAGATATCTGTTCACCATCTTCCAGATTAATAATCAACTTGCCTATTTCGTTGGCCAGATTATTAAGGTCGTTACCAATATATTCCGATAGCAAAGCAGCAGCCAGAGGGCTTATACTATAACCCATAATTTTTATGGTATCGCTAATCCACCTTGGAATTTGATTATCGTAAAGCCTGTTCGACTCAAAAAACACAACATCATCCGACTTTGAAAGCCGTTTAAAAAATTTCTTTCTTTTATCGGGTTTTTTATATTTATAATTGATAATCAGAATAGTAGATGGCATTAAATTATCCAGATAAATTTCCAGATTTTCTATATCTTTAACTGACTGAGCCTCTTTTACGATTACCACCTGATAGTTGCCCATCATAGGAAATCGTCTTGCCATATCTACTATATCGCGGGCAACAACATCTCTGCCATAAACAGTTGTTTGATTAAAACTTTTTGAGGCTTCGTCGAGAATATTTTGTTCCAGATAATTTGTTATCTCATCAATAAAAAACGCCTCTTCCCCATAAAGGAAATAAATAGGATAAAACACCTTGTTTTTGGCATCTCTTATTATCTCATCAAATTTTGCCACTAGAACCTTAGGTGTTTAACGGTTAAACCTTTGTTAATTAACTGATTGAGTGATTCTATTCCAATTTGCAAATGCTCGGCAGCATACAATTCTGTTACACTTTTATCGCTATCGGCAGTTTTAACTCCTTCCGGTATCATGGGCTGATCAGAAATTAATAAGAGTGCGCCTGTTGGAATTTTATTTTTAAATCCTGCCGTAAAAATTGTGGCAGTTTCCATATCCACAGCCATACTTCTGGTGACTCTCAAATACGCTTTAAACTCTTCATCATGTTCCCAAACTCTTCTGTTGGTTGTATAAACAGTACCCGTCCAATAGTCGCGCCCCATATCTCTTATTGTAGTTGAAATTGCTTTCTGAAGATTAAAGAATGGCAAGGCAGGAACTTCAGGAGGAAGATAATCATTAGAAGTACCTTCTCCTCTGATTGCTGCTATGGGCAATATCAAATCGCCAACTTTATTTTTCTTTTTTAAACCACCGCATTTCCCCAAAAACAGAACCGCTTTGGGCTTTATGGCCATCAGCAAATCCATAATTGTGGCAGCATTTGCACTTCCAATACCAAAGTTTATCATTGTTATTTTTCCGGCTGTAGCCGATGGCATGGGAAGACTTGCTCCCTGCACCTCCACATTATTCATTTCGGCAAAAGAATGCAAATATTTATTGAAGTTTGTAAGGAGGATATATTGACCAAAATCAGCAAGTTCAACCCCTGTATATCTGGGCAGCCAGTTGGCTACTATTTCATGTTTATATTTCATAGTAAATTAAAAGACCAAAGATAAAACTAAAAATTAAGTTATGAGTTCATAAAGTTAAAAGTGCACTAAAGTGCCTAAAGTTAAAAGTGCCTTGAGTTAAAAGTGCGCTAAAGTTCATAGAGTGCCTAGAGTTCATAGAGTTCATAGAGTTAAAAGTGCGCTAAAGTTATTGTTATAACCAAAACAAACCTGCCTTCATTTCATTTACGCTTGCGCCAAAGCTTCAGCGTAGGAGTACGGCAGGCAAGCCATGCCTTCATTTCATTACTGCCTTCAAACTAATTATTACGGCAGGCAAGCCTGATACTTGAAACTTGGAACTTGCAACATAAATAAAAGTGCCTAAAGTTAAAAGTGAAAAACTAAAAACTAAAAATCGGGTTCGTTTAATTTTCTGTTTTTTAGCAAATTACACGATTTTTCTCCATCACTCCATCACTCCATCACTCCATCACTCCATTTCTCAATCAACTATTGCTGTCATTTCGATCGAAAATCCGGAATGAAATGCAGGATTTGAGGAGAAATCTCCCAACTTTATTGGGGAATACAATTGTTAGTAAGGAGATTTCTCACTCCTACGTCATTCAAAATGACAATTTTATATTTATTTGATTTAGTGTGTATTATAAGATAATTGAGTTAAAAGTGAAAAACTAAAAACTAAAAATCGGGTTCGTTTAATTTTCTGTTTTTTAGCAAATTACACGATTTTTCTCCATCACTCCAT
>JBFFLX010000043.1:0-24127 GCA_041554435.1 Bacteroidales bacterium | reverse complement strand
TCTATTTAAATTGAGTATAAATTTTGAACTCTAGCAGCGTTCTTCAATCTGTTTATTCAGAAATACTTGGAAACTACCAAAAGTCCCCTCTTCACTAATCTCAAAAAACATTGCATATCCTTCAGAATTTTTTTTCGAGTTTGTAATTTGATTTCTAAATAATAAGCTGCGCTACAGCCTAAAATTTTATGCAATTCATTTTCGCCTGGCTTTATGGTAGGATTAGTGAATGGCCTTTCTTCCATAATACTATTTTAGAAAAATATATTATGAAATTTAAGTTTTTAAAAGGATGATTATCATAGTAAGATATAGATAATAAAGCAAGCAGGAATTTTTATAGTTTTGCTACACAAAAACTTTTTTCAATGAACACATTATATCCTCTAAAATTCAAGCCAATTTTTAAAGATAAAATTTGGGGAGGTCAAAAAATAAAATCATCCTTGAACATGGATTTTGGTGATTTACCAAATTGCGGTGAAGCCTGGATGATGTCGGGAGTTGAAGGTAATCCTACCATAGTTGAAAATGGCTTTTTAGCTGGAAATGAACTCAACGAAATAGTTGAAGTTTATATGGGAGAACTTGTAGGTGATAAGGTTTTCGACCAGTTTGGAAATGAATTTCCTCTTCTCATTAAGTTTATCGATTCCAACGACTGGCTTTCAATTCAGGTACACCCTGATGATTATTTGGCAAAAAAGAGAAATATTGGATTCGGTAAAACCGAGATGTGGTATATGCTCGATGCTACTGATGATGCAGAGTTAATTGCAGGTTTCAGCAAAAAAACTGATAAGGAAGAGTATTTACAACATCTTGAGAATAAAACGCTGAAAGAAATTCTAAATTTCGAAAAAGTGGAAAAAGGGGATGTGTTTTATATTCCTGCAGGAAGAGTACACGCTCTGGGGCCAGGTTGTTTACTGGCAGAAATTCAGCAAACCTCTGATACCACATACCGTATTTACGATTGGGACAGAATTGATGCCGCAGGAATGTACAGAGAACTTCACACCGAAGAAGCCCTCGATGCTATCGATTTTGAATATCATAATAAGTATAAAACCGAATATGAAAACAAACTTAATGAAACAAACGATTTAGTTGATAGTAAATATTATACAACAAGGATAATAAATTTGGATAAACCGGTTTTAAAAAATTATGCCGCCCTCGACAGTTTTGTAATTTATATTGCTACTGAAGGAGATGTAAATCTTAAATGGGAAGGTGGTGAAATAAAATTGGTAAAAGGGGAAACAATACTTGTTCCGGCTACTATTAATAATATTGCTATTGAACCGTCGGTATCGAGTTCATTATTGGAAATTTATATTCCGTGATTTACTGAAAAGTTTTAAGATTGGTTTTCAATTAGTAATTTTGTGCAACTTAAAAAAAAATAATGTTGTCAATAGCAGCAGTTCACAGAAATAAATAATAAATACATTATAAAATGAAGAATATAATATTAGTGAGTTTACTTAGCCTTTTATCGTTGGCGGCAATTTCACAAAATGCTGAAAAGAACACTAATCTTCCATCAGTAAACATTAAAACTCTCGACGGGCAAACGATTAATACTCAGGATATTACCAATGACGGAAAACCTGTAATTATTAGTTTTTGGGCGCTTTGGTGCAAGCCATGCAAAAAGGAACTTGATGCTTTTAATGAAAATTATGAAGATTGGGTGGATGAAACAGGAGTTAAAGTTTATGCAGTTTCAATTGACGATTCCAGGTCTACAGCTAAAGTTCTTCCTTTTGTAAGTGGAAAAGACTGGGAGTTCGAAGTTTTACTTGATCCCAATGGTGATTTTAAACGTGCCATGAATGTGAATATGATTCCTCATACTTTTTTACTGGATGGCAATGGTAAAATTGTGTATCAACATACTTCATATTATGAAGGAGGAGAATATGAATTATATGAGTTGGTAAAAAAAGTGGCCAACGGAGAAAATATTAGTGAGAAATAATTAGAGATTATTCAGCAAAATTCAATATTCTATGAATAAGTTAAAAACATTAGTATTATTGATACTGACAGTAGTTGTAGCCAATTCACTAAATGCTCAGATATCTGATTTATTAAACCGTTCTGAAGTTCATGGAAGTTTTCAGATTGATGGTCAGTATTATCAGGCCGACAATGCACTGGGAATAACCGATTCAATAATTGGTGGAAGAAAGATGGGACTAAATGGTTTTGGAAAAATAACCTATAATCTGGGAAAATTTTCAGCAGGTATGCGATACGAAGCCTATCTTACTCCAATTGCCGGCTTCGATCCGGCGCTTGAAGGAAACGGTTTTCCAAATCTTTGGGCTTCATATAATGATGATAATTTTAGTGTAACAGTTGGTAGTTTTTATGAACAGTTTGGAAACGGATTAGTATTGAGAACTTACGAAGAATGGGCGCTTGGTTATGATAATGCACTTAATGGTGTTAGAGTTACCTATGAACCTTTTAGAGGTTTGTTATTTAAAGCTGTTTATGGAACGCAGAGATATTTTTGGGATAAATTTGAAAAAAACGACAGAGGAATTGTAAGAGGCGTTGATGTTGACATGGATTTCAATAGTTTATTTTCTTCTATGACAAATTCCAAATTCAGATTTGTTTTAGGTGGAAGCATGGTCAGCAAATATCAGGTTGACGAAAACCCAATTTATAAACTCCCTGAAAATGTTGCATCTTTTGCCGGTAGAGCAAATATTGGCTATGGAAAATTTAATTTTTCATCAGAGTATGCATATAAAATAAATGACCCTTCAGCTATTAACAATTATATCTATAAAGAGGGGCAAGCTTTCTTAGCATCTCTAAGTTATTCAACCAAAGGTTTAGGATTGTTTGCTCAGTTTAAGCGAATAGATAATTTTAGTTTTAGATCTGATCGTGATGTAACGGCAAATGCCCTCGACATTAGTTATTTACCTCCAATTTCTGAGAGCCATACTTATGCATTAACTTCAATGTATCCCTATGCTACTCAGCCTAATGGCGAAATTGGATTTCAGTTTCAGCTGAACTATAAAGTGCCTAAAAAAAGTAAATTAGGTGGAAAATACGGTATGGGAATAGCCATCAACTATTCTCAAATAAATGATATAGTACGTAATAAAGTAAATGATACTACAGCAATAAACCAAAAAGGTACATTGGGCTATACTTCTGAATTTTTAAAATTTGGTGATAGAATTTTTTGGCGCGATTTAAATGTAAGCATTAATAAAAAGTTCAGCAAAAAGGCAAAAGGAATTTTCCAGTATATGTATCAAACATACGATATTGCTACCATTGAAGGTCATCCCGGTGAACCGGTGGTGAATTCTCATATTGCAGTTGCTGATGTAACTTATAAAATTACAAACAGAAAATCTTTGAGAGTTGAACTTCAAGGTTTGTGGACTAAAGAAGATATGGGCGACTGGGCAGCAATATTATTGGAATACACTATTTCACCACATTGGTTCTTCTCAGTAACCGATCAATATAATTATGGTAATGCTGTTAAGGCAGACCAAATCCATTATTTCTCTGCAGCCTTTGGTTATACTCATAATACAACACGTTTTCAGTTTACTTACGGACGTCAGAGAGAAGGTATAGTTTGTGTGGGGGGTGTTTGTCGCCAGGTACCTGCTGCCAGCGGTTTGTCAGTTTCAATTTCTACAAATTTTTAAAGCATTTGAAGATGAAGATTTTTAAAATATTATCCCTTATTTTAGTTATAGCATTTACATTTTCTGCCTGTGATAAAATAGAAGCTCCATATCAAACCGGCTTCGATTGCGAGAGCGGAAATCAAAATGTATTGATAGAAGATTATACCGGTCACACCTGTGTTAATTGTCCCGGTGCTGCAGTTACAGCCCACGATATAAAATCAAATTGTGAAGAGAGGGTAATTGTTATAGCGGTTCATGCCGGTTATTTTGCCGAACCTTTAGAAGGAACTGAATTTGATTATGATTTCAGAACCCCAACAGGAAATGTTTGGAACGATTATTTTGGTATTATTTCAAATCCAAATGGATTGGTTAACAGAATGAATAATGATGGTAATTATGTTATGTCTCCAGGTCAGTGGGCTGCCGAAGCAACAAAATTACTTGCTCAGAACTCTCCTGTAAATATTAGTATTAATAATGATTTCAATACATCAACAAACAAATTAACAACTACCATCGATGCCAACTTTATTGATGCTGTTGATGGTGACTATAATATAGTTGTTTGTATTACAGAAGATCATATAATAAAACCACAAAAAAATAATAATAGTTCCATAGGTTCAGTGCCAGAAATACTTGAATATGAGCATATGCACGTATTACGAAAAGTTATAACTCAGCAATGGGGTGATCAACTTATTGATGGTTCTGTGGAAGTAAATCAAAAACTAAGCAAAACTTATGAACTTTCATTTGACGGAACCGATTGGGTTGCCGAAAATTGTAATGTTGTTGCATTTATCACCAATGTTTCCGATAAATCAGTATTGCAGGTAAATGAAAGTGCATTATTTGAATAAGAAAAAATAAAATTATTTGAAATGCGATTGTGGTTTTCTGCAATCGCATTTTTTTTCTGCTTTTTGTTAATCTTTCCTAAAAACATATAATAAACTGACAGAATTACTGTCTGTTAACATTGGTATTGATTTTGACAGAACTTTTATATTAATTTTGCAGAAGTATGGAAGACGAGAATTTTAAAAAAGATTTAGATGAGTTGTTCAGATTGTTTAACAAGCTGATAAAAGACCGGCCCATTGAAGATGTGCCGGGATTGAATCAGGGTATGTTGAGGCAATTTGAATTCTTCTTTTCTAATTATGAAAATATGAAAGACCAGATTAGCCAGCAATTGCAGGGTCAGTTTGGTGAACCCGTAAAAGAAATGGTTAAAGGCCTCATTCAACAGTTAAAAGAAGAACTTGGTGAGGATGACTTTCTGGAAACTATTGAAGAAGAAGATGAGTTAATTCTGGACGAGGAAATAAATAAAATAGAAGGTAAATCGGAAAGGGAAAAAATTGATGAATTATTAAAAACTCCCGGTTTAACCGAAGAACAAATTGATGAGCTTCTCGACAGAAGGTCAAACCTATAAAAACATATGGCTTTCAACATAAAAAACTATTTCAAAAACTATTTCAAAAAGAAATCTGTGTTTAGCATAATTACAGATTTTATTTTAATTACTCTTATTGTTTTGTTGATAATTCCTGCAACAAGAACGGAGGTGGCTTCCTTTTTTATCAAATTAACCAGTTTACCGCCTTCAACACTTGAAACAGATGAGCAATTTCCTGTAAGTCAAAATGTTTACAATTGGCAACTTACTGATATGCAAGGCAATGTGTATAGTTTTGACGAGCTTAATAAAAAGCCGGTATTTTTAAATATTTGGGCTACCTGGTGCCCTCCTTGTATTGCTGAGATGCCTGGTATTGAAGAGTTACAAAGTGAATATGGTGACGATATTAATTTTATCCTGCTTACTAATGAAGACAAGCCTACTGTTGAAGCTTTTATAAAAAAACACAACTATCAGGATTTGAAAATATATTATTCACCTACGCTTCCATCAGATTTCTCAACTCAATCGATACCTGCTACTTTTGTTCTGGATAAAACAGGAAAAGTGCTGATTATAAAAAAGGGTGCGGCAAGGTGGAATTCATCGAAAATGAAAAACTTATTTAACAGTTTAATAAAAGAATAGATAGCAATATTATATTTGCAAAAAATTAAAAATATGAAGAAGTCAGTTTTAATACTATTAGTGGCCATTTTTATAGCACAAAGTAGTTTCTCTCAGGGTCTTAGTGAATCAGTAAAAAAGAAGTTTACAATTGGTGCAGACTTCTATACCGACATATGGTCAGGAGTGCCTGCAAATATCGATACCAGAACAATTAATCAGGGAGCTTCAGTTTTCGGAATGTTTAATTTCCCGCTTGGAGAAGGTATGACTTCGTTTTCAATTGGTTTAGGAGTAAGAAATCACAATATGTATACCAATGGACGTATTGATGATGTTAAAGCTGATACAATTAATTTTTCACCAATTCCCGACACTGTTATATATCGCAGGAGTAAAATGAATTTGGTTTATCTTGACTTGCCGGTGGAATTCAAACTGAGATTTAAAAACGGACTAAAAGTAACTGTTGGCTTTAAAGCCGGTTGGTTAATCGATTCCAAAGAGAAGTATTATGGTGATGACTATGATGCCAGAATTGGCCGAAAAGTTAAATCCAAAAAAATCAGACATCTGGAGAATTTCTCCTATGGACCCACTTTTAGAATAGGATATAAATTTATTAGTCTGTATAGTTATTATCAAATATCAGATGCGTTCACCAGAAATTTAGGCCCTGAATTAAGGCCTTTCTCAGTTGGATTGACTCTAACTCCATTCTAATAGTTGAAAAAATATTTATAAAAAAGCAGTCTTGCCTTAGGCGAGACTGCTTTTTTTATGCCTTTTTTACGAGGATTTACATTTCCAGTAATTCCAGCCGTAACATATTCATCGCCATTAAGGCAGAGCGCCTGATATTTCTTCCTCTGTGTTCTCCAAATTGAAATAATTTCGATTTTACACCTTCTTTCCCGGCAATGGCAATCCAAACTGTTCCAACCGGCTTTTCTTCAGTACCACCATCAGGACCGGCTATTCCTGAAGTCGCTATGGCATAGTCAGTATGTAGTTTTTCTCTCGCTCCTTTTGCCATTTGTTCCACAACTTCCTGACTTACTGCTCCGTATTTTTCCATGTCTTTGGCGTCAACTGCTAACTGCTCAATTTTGATATCATTGGCATACGATACAATGGAACCTCTAAAATACTCTGAACTACCGGCAATACTGGTCAGTAAATGAGCAATATAACCGCCGGTACAACTTTCTGCAGTAGATACTGTTAGGTTTTTATCTTTCAATATATCAGCAACTGCCTCTTCAAGACGAATATCGTTAAATCCAAAAATGGCTTTTGGGACATATTGTTTTATCAGTTCACATTGCCTATCTATTTCTATCTTTATTGCATCTTCATCATTACCGTTTGCCGAAAGCCTTAGTCTTACAATTCCCGGTTGAGGCAGATAGGCCAGTTTTATGTTCTCTGGTAAATTGGTTTCCCATTCTTCAATCTTTTCTGCCAGCATCGATTCACCTATGCCGGTAGTCATAATTGTTTTATGGTAAATAAAGGGAGTTTTGTATTTGATTTTTAAGCGGGGAATAACCTGCTCGCTTATGAGAGTTTTCATCTCAAAAGGAACTCCCGGCATCGAAACTATAACTTTATCACCCTTTTCAAACCACATCCCTGCTGCTGTGCCAACTCGGTTTGGAAGTATAGTGCAATTGTCGGGTAATTCTGCCTGCAGCCTGTTTACTTCGCTCAGCGGATAATTTCGTTTACCAAACAGTTCTACTATATTATCGTAAGTAGCTTGGTGGAATATGGTTTTGGAGTTGAAATACTCCATTAAAACCTTTTTGGTAATATCATCTTTTGTTGGACCTAAACCGCCAGTTATTATAACTATATCGGCTCTGGCCTCTGCTTCTCTAATGGAATTTTTTATGTGATTTGCATCGTCGGAAACAGAACTAATCTGAACCACATTAATTCCGGCTAAATTTAGTTCTACAGCCATCCATGATGCATTGGTATTTACAACCTGTCCTATTAAAAGTTCATCGCCTATGCTAATTATTTCAGCCTTCATTAATAAAATTTTATTTTTTACAAAGATCTTATAAAACTTTCATATATGTTTATTAACAATCCTTAATATCCCTTTAAATTCAAGGCATTTATGCAATTTCTGCTATTTTTGCAAACATAAATAAATTAGCATGAAGAAAGTAACACAATTAGTTCTAAATGATAAAGGCGCAGTTTATCACCTGAACTTAAAACCCGGTCAACTTGCTGAAACAATATTTCTGGTTGGTGATCCTGCAAGGGCAGGAATGATAGCGGATTATTTTGATGAAATTGAGTTTCAAACAACTAATCGTGAAATAAACACATTTACAGGTTATTATAAAGGGAAACGTCTGTCTGTTCTGTCTACGGGAATGGGAACCGACAATATTGAAATAGTAGTAAACGAAATTGATGCTCTCTTCAATATTGATTTTAATACTAAGGAAAGCAGAGAAAATATAACATCATTAAATTTAATCCGTATTGGTACTTCCGGAGCTTTACAGGAAGATATTCCTGTAGTGGATTCGTTTTTAGTTTCCGAATATGCCCTTGGCCTCGACGGGCTTGCATATTTTTATGAGGATGGTCCATTTGTTATGGAAAGAGAAATGACTTCCAGTTTTATTAATCAGATGGATTGGGATAAGGATTTGCCTAAGCCATATGCCGTAAAGTCGTCAAATTTGCTGTTTGAGAAACTGGGCCATGGCTTGCAAAAAGGAATTACCCTTACTGCCCCCGGATTTTATGCTCCTCAGGGAAGGGAACTGCGTTTAAAAACTGCTGACAATACAATTATTGACAGAGCGCAGAACTTTAAATATGGAAATAATAAGGTAACAAACTTTGAGATGGAATGTTCTGCATTATATGCCCTTTCTGCTATGCTTGGGCATGAAGCTCTTACTGTTTGTAATATAATTGCTAATCGTATTAATGGAGATTTTAGCCCCGATTATAAATCCTCTATGAAAAAATTAGTTGAGTTGATGCTCGAGAGAGTATTAGAAATTTAAACTTTCAATAAACTATTTATAATGGATTTTTTAAAACTTGTAGAATTACGTCAAAGCGACAGAAAATTTAATGATAAGGAAATAGAGGAAGAAAAACTGAAAAAATGTTTGGAAGCAGGACGCTTAGCGCCTTCAGCAAGCAATTCCCAACCCTGGACATTTGTTGTTATCAAAGATAAAAACCTAAAAAATGAAGTGGCACAAAATACTTACGGTCCATTAAAATCCTTTAATAAGTTTGTCCCTCAGTCGAATATAATTATTGCAATTATTCAGGAAAAGAAAAAAATATTAACAGAAATTGGTGGCAGGATAAAAGATAAGGATTATGCACTAATCGACATAGGCATTGCTGCAGAACATATCTGCCTGCAGGCAGCAGAAGAAGGTATAGGAAGCTGCATGTTGGGTTGGTTCGATGAGAAAAAAGTGAAGCAGTTATTAAATGTGCCCGAAAATAAAAACATACCATTGCTTATTGCTATGGGATATACTCCCGATGATTACTTGCCCCGCAAGAAAACCAGAAAGAAATCTCATCAAGTCGTTAAATACAATACATATTAATTAGGCATATTTGGCTATCTTAGATTTTTTTAAACAGTTTGTTTGATGCGAAAAACAACTCTTACAGAAAAGTTAGTAATTGCCTCATTTACAATAAGTATTGTAATTATTTTATTGGTGTCATCAATCACTTTTTACAGAGCCAAAAGTGCAATACTCGACAGAACATTTCAGCAATTAACATCCATTAGGGTTGTCAAGGCAAACCTTCTGGAAAGGTTTTTTGAAAATGCTATTGATGAGATAAAACTTGTAAAGCAATCCAAAGATATTTTAAGCATTGCCGGCGAACTGAATTCAATTAAAGAGTTAGAAAATCCCACGCAACAAAAACAAATACTGAAAATTTCGAGTTTATTTGTTGAGCAACTTAAAAAAGAGACTATTAATAATATTTATATTGCAGGCAAGAACAAATTAGTGTATGAATTAAAGTCGAGAGAATTAAATACTAACAAAATACTTCCTGCATATGAAAAACTTACTTCCGGTAGTATTTTAAATGATGAGGTTTTCTTTTATCAAACAGAAAATAAAAGTGAGGATACTGATAATTTTATTTATCTAAGTTCCCCTCTTATTAATGATATTGGCAAAAAAATTGGATTTATCGTTTTCGAAATTTCATATGATGCCATTGATATGATAATGTTGGAGAAATCTGATATTAACGGATTTGGCATTTCCGGTGAATCATACCTTGTTGGCAACGATTTTTTAATGCGCAGTTCCTCGCGCTTTTCTCCTAACTCGATTTTTAATACAGCGGTTGAAAGTGAGTCGGTAATGGCTGCATTGAGAGGTGAATCGGGAACAAAAGTAATTAATGATTACAGGGGGGTTAAGGTTTTAAGTTCTTATGCAAATGTAAAAATACCACAACTCAATTGGGTAATAATTGTTGAAATCGACTTTAATGAAGCTACTATTCCCATTGTTAATGCCCGTAATCAGATACTCTTTTTCTCCATATTTATTTTTCTAATTGTATTGATGTTAACTTTTTTATTCTCACGAAGGATAACTTATCCCATACAAAAATTAAATAGCGCAGCAAATGAAATAATTGGAGGTAATTATAATGTGGAAATTAAGAATTCTTCCAATGATGAAATTGGTGACCTTACAGATACTTTCAATAAAATGTCGAAGCAACTTAAGGAAAGTTCTCTGGAATTACAGGCGGAAAAAAGAAGAACTCTTGGAGCTATTATCGATGGACAGGAGAATGAAAGACACCGGCTTTCAAGAGAACTTCATGATAGTTTGGGGCAATTATTAATCGGACTGAAGATGAAATATGAAAGTTGTCTCGACGGCTATGACAACAAAAAAATAATGGATTCCAATGGAATAGAAATGGGATTATTATTTGATAAAACCATAGAAGAAACAAGGAGAATATCCCATAATTTGGCGCCTGTTGCATTGTCGGAATTCGGACTGAGAACAGCTTTGAGAAATATGATAAATGATGTTTCCGAAAGTTCTTCTTTAAAAGTGGAACTTCTAAACGGAGTTGAAAATAATTTACTCCACGAAAAGGAACAAATATATATTTTTAGAATAATACAGGAGGCTATTACCAATGTTTTGAAACATTCGAAGGCAGATAAACTGAATATCTGTCTTAAGAAAACTGAAACCGACATTATTGTTGAAGTAATTGACAATGGAGTTGGGTTCGATTTAAAGAAAGTGGAAAAACAGAGGCATACAAATGGCTTAAACAATATCAATAACAGAGTTACAATTTTAAAAGGAACTCTGAGTATTGAAACTTCCAAATCAAAGGGGACTAAATTACATATTTCAATACCTATAAAAAACAAGGAGAATGTCGCAAATTAAAATAATATTAGTTGAAGATCATCAGATAGTTAGAGATGGTATTAAGTCGCTTTTAGCAAATAGTATCGACATAGAAATTGTAAACGAAGCAGGGAGTGCCTACGAACTTTTCGAAATATTGAAAACCGATCTTCCGGATGTTATACTTTTAGATATTTCTCTGCCTACAATGTCGGGTATAGAAATTGCCAAAATACTTGCCCGTGACTTTCCATCAATAAAAATATTAATGCTTTCGATGTATACATCAGAAGATTTTGTATTTAATGCTCTGAAAGCAGGAATAAAAGGCTACCTCCCAAAAAATATAACCCGTGATGAACTTATTTTAGCAATAAATGAAGTTTATAAAGGAAACGAATATTTTAGTAAATCCATTTCCGACACTATTTTGAAAAGTTATATCAACAATGCCAAACTGAATGCTAAAAGTTCAAGCGAAAGACTTGATAATCTTACACTTAGAGAAAAGGAAATATTAAGATATGTAGCTGAAGGTTATAATAATAATGATATAGTTGAAAGGTTAAATATAAGTATCAGAACCGTGGAAACGCACAAAACAAACATCATGAAAAAGCTCGAACTTCATAATGTTGTTGAACTGGTAAAGTTTGCAATCAAAAATAATATTATAGAGATATAGAATAAGCCTCCGCAATTTTTGTGTTATCTAAGAGGAGCACTTAGATGCAATTACGTACTGCCCCAATTGACCAAAATAACCCTAATTCTCATATTTGTATTCTTTTAAAACCAACGTATATGAGAAGATTATTATTTATTGCAATTTTTTTGAGCTGCCTGGCAGGAGGCAGCCTTATGGGGCAAACAGCAGAAGATAATGCCGATAAGCCTTTAAGTATTAATGTAGATTTGATGAGTAGGTATGTGTGGCGTGGTACCGATTTTGGTGCTTCACCAAGTATTCAGCCCGGCGTTAGTTATTCCTTAAAGGGTTTTACTTTGGGAGCATGGGGTGCGTTTACAACTAATAATCCCGGGGTTCAGGAAGTTGATCTCTATTTGTCATATTCCATTAAAGACATGTTTTCAATTACAGTTACCGATTACTTCTTTCCAAATGAAGTAACGCCTGCTAATAACTATTTCTTTTATGGGGATACAACCGGCCACGTATTGGAAGGATCAATTTCTTTCGATGGAACAGAAAAAATTCCTTTCACTTTACTTTTAGCCACCAACTTTTATGGTGCTGATGCAAAACGCATTAAAGATGATGGTAGTGCAGGAAATATTCAGTTTTCAACCTATGCTGAATTGGGATATACTTATAAAAACTTATCCGCTTTTATTGGTTTCAACTTGACTAATCCTGATACCGACAAAGGTGAAACAGGATATTATGGAACCGGTTTTGGTGTGGTTAATTTAGGTATTACCGGAAGTAAAGACATAAAGATTACCGATAAATTCAGTCTGCCAATATCAGTTTCTCTTATTACAAACCCACAAGCAGAGAAGGTTTATCTGGTTGCAGGAATTTCACTTTAACAAACACATATTAATAATTTAATATAAAAATCATGTTCGATACAGGTACAACAACATTTATGATTTTATGCACCAGTTTGGTGATGCTTATGACCCCTGGTTTGGCATTCTTCTATGGTGGATTAGCCGGAAAAAGAAATATCCTTGGTATTATGATGCAAACTTTTGTATCATTGGGAATCACAACAATTATGTGGATTAGCTTTGGATATTCACTTTGTTTCAGTGGAGGCGAAGGTGGAATTTTCGGTAATTTTGATTACGCATTTTTAAATGGAATTCCTTTCGATACACCATATAGTGGTGCCGACGGGCAATATCCTGAATTCATTTTTATTGCCTATCAAATGATGTTTGCAATTATTACTCCTGCTCTTATTACAGGTGCATTTGTAAACAGGGTAACTTTTAAAGCGTATTTAATATTTTTAATTTTCTGGCAAATATTCGTTTACTATCCATTTGTACATATGGTATGGGGTGGTGGATTACTCGCCGAGTGGGGTGTTCTTGACTTTGCAGGTGGTATAGTTGTTCATGCTACAGCAGGTTTTGCAGCTTTGGCTTCAGTATTTTATGTGGGAAGAAGAAAAGATAGGATTTCTCCTCCCAATAGTATTCCTTTGGTTGCAATTGGAACAGGTTTACTTTGGTTCGGTTGGTATGGCTTTAATGCCGGTAGCGAATTAAAAGTTGATGCAATTACAACTACAGCCTTTTTAAATACTGATGTTGCAGCATCTTTCGCAGCAATAACCTGGTTAATAATTGAATGGATTAGAGAAGGTAAACCAAAGTTTGTTGGATTACTTACCGGTGCAGTTGCAGGTTTGGCAACAATTACTCCTGCCGCCGGATTCGTACCTATTTGGGCAGCAATCATTATTGGAATAGCCGCCGGAGCAGTTTGCTATATTGCAGTGCATTATAAAAACCGCTGGGGATGGGATGATGCCCTTGATGTATGGGGAGTTCACGGTATGGGAGGATTCCTTGGTACCATTTTACTTGGTGTTTTTGCCTCTGAAGCAATTAACGGACAATCAGGTTTGATTGAAGGTAATTCATCTTTCTTCTTTAAGGAAGTTGTGGCCGTTGCAGCTGCTTCAGCATATGCATTTATTTTTACTTATGTGATGCTCATTGTTATTAACTTTATTACTAAGGTTAAAGTATCTGAAAGTGATGAAGATATTGGGCTAGATGCTGCTTTACACGGGGAGAAAGCTTACGACGAAGGAGCATTATAATATTGAGAGTTTTTTTGTGATTTTGCACTTTTTGGTATTTAGTGTTAATCAATCAATAATTTTAATAAATTTTCAGGAGTTTTAGTATTTTTACTGAAACTCCTGTTTTTTTATGAAGAACAATGTGAATATTCGATTTGCTGAAAAATCTGATTTAATTCAGATTACTGATATCTATAATCAGGCTATAAAATCTAAAATATCAACCGGAGATACACAAACTTTTATGCCTGAAGAAAGATATGAGTGGTTTAATCATTATAATCGAGATTCATTTCCTTTATATGTTGCTGAAATAGACGAGCATATTGTAGCATACGCAACTTTATCGCCATATAGAAATGCCCGACCGGCAATGAGAAAAATAGCAGAGGTGAGTTTTTTTGTCGACTTTAAATACCATAAAAGGGGAATAGGAAGCCAAATAATGAATCATATAATTGACGATTGCAGCCGTTTGGAAAAAGATACTCTAATAGCTTATATTCTTGATGTTAACCCGGCCAGCGCCAGATTGCTGGAGAAGTTCGGATTCGGAATATGGGGTAAACTGCCCAATGCCATCGATTTTGAAACCCATAGATCTACTCATCTGATTTATGGTAAAAATCTTTAATTATTACCTCAAAACACCTTCAAAACAAATAAAAACTTTATAACAAACAAAAGACTACCTTTGCCGCCCTCATTTAAACAAATTTATGACATTTAAAGAATTAGAAATTATAGAGCCTATTTTACGCGCAGTAAAGGAAGAAGGCTATACTCAACCAACTCCAATACAGGAACAATCAATACCAATTTTATTACAAAAAAAAGACCTTTTGGGCTGTGCTCAAACAGGAACAGGCAAAACAGCAGCCTTTGCAATACCAATCCTTCAGCATCTTTTTAATAATAAGAACGAAAATAAAGGCCGGAGAAATATTAAGGCATTAATTATAACTCCCACCAGAGAACTGGCCATTCAAATTGGCGAAAGTTTTTCAACATATGGAAAATACACATCCTTAAAAAACCTTGTGGTTTTTGGAGGTGTAAATCAAAATCCGCAAACCAACTCCCTTAAAGGGGGGATTGATATATTAGTTGCCACACCCGGTCGTTTACTCGACCTGATGCAGCAAGGTTTTATTTCCTTAAAAGATATAGAGTATTTTGTGCTTGATGAGGCTGATCATATGCTCGACATGGGTTTTATTCATGATATAAAAAAAATAATAGAGAAGTTGCCACAAAAACGACACTCCCTATTCTTTTCGGCTACCATGCCACCAGCAATTATTAAACTCTCCGGAGCAATACTCGGAAATCCACAAAAAGTTACGATTAACCCCGGCCAAACAACGGCTGAAAAAGTTGATCAGGCAGTTTATTATGTATCTAAGAAAAACAAAATTAAACTCTTAAAGCATTTGCTTGAGCAGATGGATATTGACTCAGTACTTGTTTTTTCACGTACCAAACATGGATCAAACAAAATTGTAAAACTTCTTGATAAAGAGAATGTTAAAGCAGAAGCGATTCATGGAAATAAATCGCAGCAGGCAAGGCAAAAGGCCCTTAATAATTTTAAAGAGGGAATTACCAAAGTATTAGTTGCTACCGATATAGCAGCAAGAGGTATAGATGTGGAAGCCATGTCGCATGTTGTAAATTACGACTTACCCAATGTGTCGGAAACTTATGTTCACAGAATAGGAAGAACTGCAAGAGCAGGAAAAAGCGGTATCGCAATTTCATTCTGCGACGGCGAAGAAAGGGCATATTTGAAAGACATTGAAAAGTTAATAGGACAGAAAATTGTTTTGATAGAAGATCATCCTTTTCCTGATGATGGTGTTGTAGAACAGACAGTTAAGACTCAACAATCAACCAGGCCGAGAGGTGAAAAAAGAAATAATTTCAGGCGAAATACTAATAGTACAAAAAAGCCTTATAAAACTGATAAAAAGAAATTTTACAAAAAGAAAAAGTCAGAATAACATTTATCAGAAATTTATTCGAATCCCCAAACTTTAATTAGTTCTTCGGGGAGTTCGGGTCTTCCTCTTTTATTTACAGAAGTGCCAATTACCAGGCCTTTTACCATGAGTTTTTTGTCGGGCAAGCGGTAAATATGCTGTACAAATCCAAAACGTAATTGTGAAATTCTTTCCATACGTAAAGCACATATAAAACTATCACCACTTTTTAATGGTCGCTGATAGTCGATTTCAACTCTTTTTACCATGAGAAAAATTCCTCTTTCTGCCATTTCGGCAAAATCTATATTAAGCGATTTTAAATATTCATGACGAGTGTGCTCCAGATAATTTTGATATACAGAATTATTTACAACACCCTGGAGATCACATTCGTAGTCTCTTACTTTAAATTCCAGTTCAAAAACAAAATCTTCCATAATTTATTGTTTAGCTAGTATTCTTAAGGCTACCCATTGTTTTAGTATTTCTCTCGAATCTCCGGCAGGATATCCCAATACTGTTTTGCCTGCGGGTACATCATTCATTACACCTGATCCTGCTGCTACTACAGCGCCCGAATGGATAGTCACATGATCTTTTATGGAGGCGCTGCCTCCTATAATTACTCCATCACCGAGAGTTACAGAACCCGCTAGTCCGCTATTGCCTGCCATTATGCATGAACGACCGAGTATGCAGTTATGTGCAATTTGAACAAGGTTATCAATTTTACAGCCATCGCCAACAATTGTAGAACTAAATTTACCTCTGTCAACACAGGAATTTGCTCCTATTTCAACTCCGTTTCCAATAACAACATTTCCTATCTGCGGAATTTTTGCTAATCCCATTCCATCTTCCCGCGGACGGTAACCAAAACCATCGGCACCAATGCTTACATTGCTGTGAAAAATACAAAATTTACCTATTTCACTGCGCTCTCTTATTACTGTTCCCGACCAGATGATACATCCATCTCCAATATTGGAATCATCCATTATTGTTACGTTTGGATAAATTTTTACACCTTCACCGATAACAACATTTTTTCCGATATAGCAATGTGCTCCAATATTACTTCCCTTTCCTATTTTGGAAGTGGGATGAATAACAGCTGATAAATCTATATCCTTTTCCATTTCCGGTAAACCCGGATCGAAAACTTCCAATAACTTTGCAAGAGCAAGATCAGCGTTTTTAACTTTTATAAATGCACGATTTTCTCCGGGTTCTATGTCAAATTCCTGCTGAATGATAGCCGCACAAGCCTTTGAATCGGTCCAAAATTTCAAATATTTTCTATTTCCAATAAAACTTATTTGATTTTCCGACGCTTTGTCAAGTTGCTCAGGCCCTGTTATTTTCGTGATAGTATGGCCTATCAACTCGCCTTTAATAATATCGTTAATCTGTTCTATTGAAAATGATTTCATCCGAAGTTTATTTATTAAGAATACTTTTGGTAAAACTAAATAAATATATGAAACAACAGATGTTAACCGGAGTTTGAGGGTTTAAACATTTATCCTACTTCATTAATATCGATGATATTATTCATTAATGCATAAACCATTAAACCTGAAACGGTTTTTATTCCCAACTTTTTTGTGATATTTTTTCTGTGGGTCATTACGGTGTGGATGCTTAAAAAAAGTTTGTCGGCAACCTCCTGATTTGTTAGGCCTTTTACAACTTCTTTCAGCACTACTATCTCTCTTTTACTGAGAGGCCCCTGTTTATTTTTTATTAAAAAAGCATCGCTGCCACAGGCCTCCCTTAGTTTTTCGAGTAGAACATGCTTATTGGCATCATAGGGTAACTGATATTTAAAGCGGGAACAAATGTTCTCGGGGCAGTTGTCTCTTGTTAATCCGATAAGTTTTATGTCGGGCTCGTCCTGGAGTTTGCCCATAAGATTGATAAAATTATCTCCAACCGAATCCGGGTCGATAATAATAACGTCAGGTTTTTTTTGAGTAAGTTTTTCGAAAAGATTTTTCTCAGTACCCTCGAAAACTTCCTTTAGAATTAAACCGGGAATTTCCGAAATTAAGCCTTCCAAACCCGATCTTAACAGGAAGTTTTTTTCAACTATATAGATGCTAACAACTGCTTCCATGTTTAAAAATTGGATTTATACTGCTCTTCCATTCCCTCTACCTTAGGAACAAGTATTAAGTCTTCAATTCTGGAATGTTCCTTTAACTCTTTCTCCAAAACAAATAATTCTCGAAGAAGCGCATAACTTACTTCTTCAAAAGTCTTATTATCAGCATTCTCCAAAGGCAAGTATTTGATTATCAAACTTTTCATGTCGAAAAGTTTTTCCTCTACATCTTCGTGATCCTGCTCATAGGTTCTTATGGAATAATTCAATAAATCCTTATCAAGCACAGATTGATTTTCTGAATTATCTAATGCTTCTTCCAGTTTTAAAACATAAGGATAAACTTCTTTTTCTTCTCTGGCCACATGTAATTCAAACTCCTTACAATAATCATTGAAAAAATTACTTATCAGATTGAGAGTTTTTTTATTTCCTTCCGAGAGATCGAAAAGTTTTGAAATCATACTTTTAATTTGGGGGATATTTTCGTCCAGATAATAAGTATGAGCTTTGTGCAGGTAGTTTATGATTAGCGAGGCAGGGAAACTCTTCAAATAGTCTTTTGGGAAATACTGCTCATCGTGAAAGGTGTTGAGAATACTTAGGAAAAATTCGAGGTTTACATTTCGTTGGGCGCAAATTTGCTTTATGGTTCCATCACCAAAACCAAGAGGGATGTCAAATCTGTTTATTACCGGCACCAAACTGTAATCGTGATGGATTACTTCGGCCAGTTTCATTTCTCCTACTATAAGCATAATTCAATTTTTTACAAAAGTATAAGAAATCCGGATTTCAACTAATACCTTATTAAGGGTAATTTCCATTATAAATTCAATAAAAAATCAACTCTATCTTTCAAAGTATTGTTATTAGTGTGAATTTTTAGCGGCCCAAAATTTTTGTTTTCGCTTAAAGCGGATTTTAAATCGAAATCAGATTGTTTCTGTGAAAAATAATGCTTTTTATGTTTCAGCATATCCGCAAGATATTCCTGCTCTGTTTGTCCAGGCGTTGGTATAAATATTGCCTTTTTCCCAAAATGAACCAAATCCATAAGCGTTGAATATCCTGGCCGACTGATAATTAATTCTGATTCCATAATTGTTTGTGCAAATTCCTTATCAGGCAAATGCGAAATCTTAAGTATATTTTTAATGCTTTCCTGCTTATTTAAATTTGGCTTTGCACTTAGCATTATGCATTTCAAACCTGACTTTAAAAGTTCTTTTTCCAGTAATTCTTCAAAAATACTTCTTTGGGGTTCAGGCCCGGAAAGTATTGCCATAATATCATATTTTTTTGGCAAGTCCACTATCTCAACATTTGAAAATCTGCTTAATGGCCCAATGAAGAAAAAGTTATCAATTGGAGGTTTTACTTTATGTGATAATATCCCCGACAGGTTTTCATCACCTTCAAAATCAGGTATCCAGAGTTCATTAAACTTTTTTACATAATTATTAATTATACTGTTAATCAGCGGTTTAAAAATTGTTTGAACTCCCTTTGTTTGAATATTAATCTGATGGCTTATAAACACCGAATACACATCTTTGTGAGAAAGTTCATATCGGTTATCAGAAATTACAATATCTATTTTCTGCTTTTCTATGATCTCCTTCAAATGCCGTCTTGCAATTTTCGCTGCTCTAAGCATGGATGGAAATTGCAATGCAATTTTAAAAGCCATATTATCTCCTTTGGGATATTTTGCTTCGAAACCTTTTAGTTTTATAAAATCACAATTTGGGAAACGGAGTTTTAAAAATTCCAGAGGGCCATTATCGGCGGCAATAGTTATGTGGGCTCCTTTTTCTAAAAATAAATCAATTATAGGAACCATGCGTGTGGCATGTCCTAAACCCCAATCCAGGGGACAAATGAGAATATTTTTTCGTTTTTTCAAAATATAATTACAAAACTAATTTAAAATTTCATTATTTTTGATGTATGCCCAGCGACTTAATTTATAAAATAGGAATAACCCTGATTCCAAATATTGGAGTGGTAAACGGGAAACTTTTAATTGCCCACTGTGGTGGAGTGGAGGCGGTGTTTAAAGAAAGTAAAAAAGCATTGTCGAAAATACCAAATATTGGTTCCGTAATTATTAAAAATATTACCAACCAAAAAGTTTTACAAAGAGCAGAAGAGGAAATAGAATATCTTGAAAAAAATAATATTAAAGCATTATTTTATAAGGACAAGGACTATCCTTCTCGATTAAGTAACTGCCACGACAGCCCCATATTGCTGTATTATAAAGGAAATGCGCCTTTAAACAACAGAAGAGTGGTATCCATAGTAGGAACCCGTCATGCATCTGCCTACGGCAAAGAAATATGTGAAGAAATTTGTACTCATTTGAAAAATTATGATGTGCTTATTTTAAGTGGTCTTGCCTACGGTATAGATAGTTGTGCTCACAGGGTTTCTTTGGAAAATGGCATTTCAACAGTAGGTGTTTTAGGCCATGGACTGGATACTTTATATCCTTCGCAAAACCGTAAGATTGCCGAAAGGATGATAGAAAATGGGGGCTTGTTAAGTGAATTTATTTCAGGAACAAAGCCCGATAGGGAGAACTTTCCCAAAAGAAACCGAATAGTAGCAGGCATGAGTGATGCAATAGTAGTTGTGGAATCGGGGAGAAAAGGTGGAGCCATAATTACTGCCCAATTAGGCAATTCTTATAATAGGGATGTTTTCGCAGTTCCCGGTAGAGTAGGCGACGAATATTCTGTTGGCTGTCATTATCTTATCAGAACAAATCGTGCTGCACTCATAGAAAATGGTAGCAATCTTACTTATTATATGGGCTGGGAAAAAGTTGAATCAGAAGGTGTAACACAACAAAAGTTATTTGTGGAACTAACAGATGATGAACAACTTATATTCGATTGTGTATGTAACAATAAGGAGATAAGTATTGATAAGATTTCAATAATTACAGCAATGAAACCATCCATAGTAGCATCGGTATTATTAAAACTGGAGTTTGAAGGAATGGTAAAAGCAATGCCAGGCAAACTATTCCGAAAATCTTAAGATTTTTCGGTAGTTAATTTTACAGATTTATAGATTAATCCAATTGTAATTATTAGAAATCCTATTCCGGTAAAAATCAATAATCTTTTGTCGTGGGTAATAAAACAAAAATAAAATAAGCCATGAAAAAAAGTAGAGGCAAATATTGCCGTAGAACTATCTATGAAGCCGCTTTTTCTTAGTTTACCCATTCCAACAAAAAAGCCCATCACACAACCCAGAGTAAAACTTGCCAATGGGAAAGTATATAAAAATAAGGTCATGTCAGTAAATTTTGAATGGGTACCAACAATACCTAAGGCATACAGGACAGAAGCTACTGCTGCAAAACCAAGGCTGATAAAAATGCCATAAATTATTCCACCAAGCGGACTCTGAAATGATTTTAAGTTGAAAAAGGCTAACCTTAAAACGGCAAATTTTGCTATCTCCGAACTAAATGCTGTGATAACAAAGACAAAAAATGCCATCCGTCGCATATTCTTGAGGTTTCCTCCCCAAATAATGTCGATTAAGTAATTTGCAATTATCAAAAGTAAAACAGCAATTACACCCCAGATAATTGCATTTGTAATATTTTTAAAGTTTTTAATTGAAAACTTAAATTTTAAATAAATTATCGAAAGGACAATTAATAATGGGGAAACAGCAAAAGATAGATAAGTAAATAGCGACATATTGTTGGTATAAATAATAATTGGGTTCAAATATAACAAATGTTTGTAATTTTAGCCACATAAAAAGTGATTATTAAATGATTAAAAAGCATGACCAAATTTGAAACAGGTGTTGTAACAAAATCCACAGGCAGTTGGTATCATGTTATGAATAGTGATAATTCTATTGTAGAATGCAGATTAAGAGGAAAATTCAGAACCAAAGGAATAAAGACCACAAACCCTGTTGCCGTAGGCGATATAGTTGATTATGAGAATGATACCCATGCAATTATCAAAATACATCCCAGAAAAAATTATATTATCAGGAAATCCATCAAACTATCTAAACAAAGCCATATAATAGCTTCAAATATGGATCAGGCTGTTGTGATAGCTTCCTTAAAAAACCCACGAACATCAACAGGTTTCATCGACAGATTTTTAGTTACTGCCGAAGCTTATCATATCCCAAGCGTAATTGTATTTAACAAAATTGATCTGCTGGAGGATGAAAATGCTTTGAATCAAATTATTTCAGCCTATGAAAAAATTGGTTATAAATGCCTAAAAACTTCAGTTAAAGATGCCATTAATCTGGATGAATTTAAAAATATTTTCAAAGGAAAAGTAAGTTTGCTTTCGGGACATTCGGGTGTTGGAAAATCGGCTTTAATAAATACTATGGATCCAAGTTTAGATTTGAAGACTGGTGAAATATCTGATTATCATTCTAAAGGAATGCATACGACAACATTCGCAGAAATGTTTAAACTGGATAGTGATACATCAATTATTGATAGTCCCGGGATAAAGGAATTAGGTTTGGTTGGTTTTGAAAAATACGAATTAGGTCATAGGTTTCCTGAAATTCGAGAATTGCAAAGTGAGTGTAAATATAATAATTGTCTTCACCTGAATGAACCCGGATGTGCAATAAAACTTGCCTTTGAAGAAGGTGAAATAGCCAATTTCAGATATATAAACTATCTGAATATGCTGGATAGTATTTGATTATTCGTCTGAGCCGAACTCCATTAGAAATGCCTTTATAAATTCATCCAGATTACCATCCATAACTCCCTGTACATCTGAGGTTTCATGATTTGTTCTCACGTCTTTTACAAGTTTATAAGGATGCATAGTATAGGACCTTATTTGGGATCCCCATTCAATTTTCTTTTTGTTACCCTCAATTTTTGCCTGTTCATCCTGCTGCTTTCTAATTTCTATTTCATAGAGTTGCGACTTGAGCATTTTTAGCGCTTTTTCCCTATTCTGTCCTTGTGAACGGGTTTCCTGACATTCAACAACCAAACCTGAAGGATCATGATGCAATCGAACTGCCGTTTCTACTTTATTAACATTCTGACCTCCCGGACCGCCAGAACGAAATGTGTCCCACCATATATCTGCAGGATTTATTACAATTTCAATGCTGTCGTCAACTACCGGATAAACATAAACAGAGGCAAAAGAAGTATGTCTTCTGTTAGCCGAATCGAAAGGGGAGAGGCGAACCAAACGATGTACACCATTTTCTCCTTTTAAATACCCAAAAACGTAATCGCCTTCAATTTCAAGTGAAACAGACTTTATCCCTGCCACATCACCTTCCTGATAATCAAGTTCTTTAACTTTAAAATTCTGACGTTCAGCATAGCGTATATACATTCGCATAAGCATTTCTGCCCAATCCTGACTCTCAGTACCTCCTGCTCCGGGGTTTATTTTTAAAATGGCATTCAATTTATCTTCAGGTCTGCTTAGCATCTGAAAGAATTCCAGATCCTCAACGGCTTTCAAACACTTATTAAAATGCTTATCCAGTTCCTCCTGGGAAGTCTCTTCCATTTCATAAAACTCTACCAGAACTTCCAGATCATCGTATAATTCTTTTGCCCTTGAAAAGGAATTTGTAATGTCTTTTTGTTCTTTTATTTGTTTTAAAAGAGTTTCTGCACTTTTTGAATCGTTCCAAAATTCAGGATCGTGGGTTTTCTCTTCATCTTCCTCAATTTCAATTAGTTTTCGGTCGATGTCAAAGATACCTCCTCAAGGCTTCGAGCCTCTTAAATAGTTCTTTTTGTGCTTCTGAAGAGTACATGCTTTATGGTTTATATTTTTCGCAAATATATAAGAAATTAGGGACGATTCGTTTGAAACGATTGATTAGATTTTGAAATAAATTTATAACTTACCATTTAAAACTTCAAAAACCAGAGATGTTTGAAAGCCTTTCTGCTTACAATAATTTACCATCTTGGCTTTCCATTTAAAATCGTCTGTTTCATTTATCTTCTTTGAAGAAATTATCGATTTTAAAACATCTATATATTCCTCATCATCAATTTCGTTTAATGCCATTTGGATATATATTTCAGGAACATGT
>JBFFLX010000042.1:0-24128 GCA_041554435.1 Bacteroidales bacterium | reverse complement strand
TTCATAGAAATTCCTAATGTTGAGAGTCATTGATCCATTGATCCCTTGATCTTCTAATCTTCTGATCTTCTAATCTTCCAATCTTCTGATCTTCCAATCTTCTAATCTTCTGATCTTCTAATCCTCTTATCTATTTCCATTTTATTTTGACACATATAGTTTTTTCTATATATTAGCGAAAAAAATTCATATGTGTTTGTCGTTACCAGGTAAAATTTTGTCGATTAGCAATGATGATGGCTTTGGTATGGCTGTTGTTGATTTTGGTGGAGTAAAAAGAGATATCTGTGTTGAATGGGTTCCGGAGGCAAAAGTTGGAGACTATGTTTTGGCTCATGTGGGTACGGCTTTGAGTTGTATGGATGAGAAATCTGCTTTGGAAAACATTGCCGCTCTCAATGAACTTAGCGAAAAGATAGATTTATCTGAATCCCAAGCCGAATAGAAATGAGCCTATTAAAATCAGTTTCTTTAATTACTCAGGATAGTAAAATGCTCGACCTCATCGAGCGCATAAACCGTATTGCCGATTCCGACATAAGTGTTCTTTTAATTGGAGAAACCGGAGTTGGAAAAGAAGTGTTTACCGATTATATACATCACTTGAGTAAAAGAGGACAGTATCCTTTGGTGAAAATTGGATTGGCAACATTACCACCCGATTTGCTGGAAAGCGAACTCTTTGGCTTCGAAAAGGGATCTTTCACCAATGCCGATCATAGCAAGAAAGGTATGTTTGAACTTGCCGATAAAGGAACACTTTTTCTGGACGATATTGATGATTCACCATTAAATGTACAATCCAAATTATTGAGGGCTATTGAAGCAGAAGAAATACGACATATTGGTGGCACAAGTGCTATACCAATTGATGTGAGACTGGTTTGTGCTTCAAAAGTAGAACTTAAAGATCTGGTAGAGAAAAAGTTCTTCCGTCAGGATTTGTATTACCGCATAAATGTTGTGGAACTTAGAATTCCTCCCCTCAGGGAAAGAAAAAACGATATTCCATTGCTTGTAAAGCATTTTGTAAAACGATATAAACCCAAAGAAAATCTGGATGTTAGTGATGAAGTAATGGATTTGTTTATGAATTACGACTGGCCGGGAAATGTAAGAGAACTGCGAAATGTTGTGCAGCGGTCAGCGCTTTTTGCCGAGAATACAATTAGTATGAAAGATCTTCCCGACAGGTTTAAAGATAACGATATGATAGAAAATATCGTAAAATCATGCAAAGTATGTTTCGACTCAGGAAATATGTCATATAAAGAATTACTAAAATGTATAGAAATACGTTTACTAACCGACGCAATGAGTAAATCGGATGGGAATCAGAGTAATGCAGCCAAAAATCTTGGAATGAAACTTTCTACATTTAGGGACAGGATTAAGAAGTTGGAGATTTAGTTTTCCAGAGTACACTTATCCTTAAATTTATCTTCATTTGGAGATTCCTTCTGTATTTAACAAATTCTCCTTAATCAAATTACAGTGCATCACACCATCGCCTCTTCGCCATCACAAATTCGCCCCTTCACTATTTCCCCCTATCACCTTTTCGCCAATTCACCTCCTCTCTCCTACACATTTTTCCCTATTTTTGCCCCATGGAGGAAAAGCAAGTTTTAATGGATTATCTCCCGGAAAAAAGTGTCGACACTATTTTTAAATGGATAGTTGAAAAGAGCGTCCATTTAAAGATTGCCCGTGAGAGAAAAACTAAATTAGGCGATTATCGTCCTCCTGTTTATTATAAAAACCACCGCATAAGCATTAATTATAATCTCAATAAATATTCGTTTCTGATAACTCTTGTACACGAGTTTGCACATTTATATGTTTGGGAGAAATATAAGAACAAAGTTGATCCACATGGGAAACAGTGGAAGCAAACATTTCGTGATCTGATGTTAAATTTTATCGACAAAGGCATATTTCCCGAAGACATTGAGTCGGAGTTAAAAAAAAGCATAAAAAATAGCAAGGCCTCTACCGCTTCTGAGCTCAACCTCAGTAGAATAATAAAAAAATACGACCAAAACAACGGTCAGTTAACACTCGAAGAACTGGAAGAAAATACCATATTTTTTATTGAAGGAGGCAGGCGTTTTAAAAAGGGTCCCAAACAGCGAACCCGATATAAATGCCAAAATATGGAGAACAAAAAAATCTATCTTGTGCATGCCCTTACTCCTGTAATTCCATCTGAATAAACGCCTAAATATTATGAATTCACTTCAAAGCATTATTTCTCTGGTTTGATTTTCAAATATGTACCTCATCATGCTTTCTAATTCAAAACTAGTTTTGTACCTTTGCCAGCCCTTTAAAAAAATTGAAGATGCAAAATAAAAATAATTATTGCGTAATCATGGCCGGTGGTATTGGTGCCCGCTTTTGGCCCATGAGCAAAACCTCCCGCCCAAAACAATTTATCGACGTATTAGGAACAGGAAAAACACTTATCAGAATGACCTTCGAAAGGTTTGCAAATATTTGTCCTCCTGAAAATGTATATGTTGTTACAAATGGTATTTATAAGAATTTAGTTTTGGAACAACTTCCCGAACTAAAGGAAAGTCAGGTGCTATGCGAACCATCCCGTAGAAATACGGCTCCTTGTATCGCTTATGCCAATTATAAAATTAAAGAAGAAAATCCTGATGCTTTAATAGTGGTAGCTCCTTCCGATCATATAATTATGAAGGAAGACGAGTTTACCCGGGATATTACTCTGGCTCTTAAAGCTGCAGCTGAAAACGATTGGCTGTTGACTCTTGGAATTAAGCCAAGCCGTCCTGACACAGGATATGGCTATATACAGTTTGAAGACAATAAGCACGCTGCTGACTACGATGGCTTAAAGAAGGTTAAAAACTTTACCGAAAAACCAAACCTGGAAATAGCAAAAACATTTCTTAGTAGCGGCGACTTCCTATGGAATTCAGGAATATTTGTTTGGTCATTAAAATCGATAATGAAGGCTTTCGACACTCATTTGGATGAGGTAAATACTCTTTTTGAAAAAGGAATCGGAAAATATAATACCCCTGATGAAGATGTTTTTATTAGAGAAACCTATTCGGTTTGTAAAAATATTTCCATCGACTATGGAGTTATGGAAAAGGCTGAAAATGTGTATGTTTTAGGCGTTGATTTCGGATGGTCAGATCTTGGAACCTGGGGTTCTCTCTATACTTTAAGAGATAAAGACAAAAATGAAAATGCAGTTGTTGGTCAAAATGTAATGCTTTACGACAGCAATAACTGTATTGTAAATATGCCTAAAAATAAATTGGTTGTTTTACAGGGACTCGACGACTATATAGTTGTTGAAGATGACGGCACATTGCTTGTTTGCCGCAAGCAGGATGAACAGCAAATACGACAATTTGTAAATGATGTAAAAGCCGAAAAAGGTGACACCTTCGTTTAAATAAAAATTAAGTTTAACATAAATATACGATGAAAAGATTATTAATAATAATGATTGCCCTTGTGCTGGGATTTGGCTCGAGTGTAAAAGCTGATGAGGGAATGTGGATTCCTCTTTTAATAAATAAGAATATTGCAGAAATGCAGGAGATGGGCTTAAAGTTAAGTGCTGAAGATATATATAGCGTAAATCACTCCAGCTTAAAAGATGCAATTATTATTTTTGGTGGAGGATGTACAGGTGAAATTATTTCTCCTGAAGGTTTGATTCTTACTAATCACCATTGTGGTTATGGATCTATCCAACAAGTGAGTACTGTTGAACATGATTATTTGTCTGATGGATTCTGGTCAACAAGTAAGGAAGAGGAAATTCCTGTGGAAGGGCTCAGCGTGAAATTCCTTGTGAGAATGGAAGAAGCAACTGCAAAAACTCTTGTAGGTGTAAACGCTGAAATGACTGAAGACGAAAGAGAAGCAGCCATAAATGAAAACATTAAAAAAATTGTTGCAAACGCAACAGAAGATAATAACTATAATGCAATAGTAGAATCGTTTTTTGGCGGAAATGAATATTATTTGTTTGTTTATGAGATCTTTACTGATATACGTTTAGTAGGAACTCCACCGGAATCAATTGGAAAATTTGGTGCCGATACCGATAACTGGATGTGGCCACGTCATACCGGCGACTTTTCAATGTTCCGTGTATACACTTCCCCTGATGGAAAACCTGCCGATTATTCAAAAGAAAATGTTCCAATGAAATCTAAGCACTTCCTTCCTGTAAATATTGCAGGTGTTGAAAAAGGAGATTTTGCCATGATTATGGGAAATCCAGGAGGTACTGAAAGATACCTTTCTTCTTATGGAGTTGATTTAGCAGTTAATCAGTCGAATATGACTATTGTTGATATACGTGCTGAAAAATTAAGAACTATGAAAGAAGGTATGGATGCCAACAAAGAAGTACGTTTAGATTATGCTTCTAAATATGCCAGAACCGCTAACTATTGGAAATATTTCATAGGACAAACCAAAGGTTTGAAGCGTTTAAAAGTAAAAGAAAAAAAACAAGGCGAAGAAGCTGAGTTCATGAACTGGGTTAATAAATCAGCCGAAACCAAAGCAAAATATGGTGAAACCATGAACATTATTTCTGATGCTTATGATAAAATTAAGGAAACCAATCTTTCAAACTGGTATTTCCGTGAAGCTATTTATCGCGGACCTGAAATTTTAACTTATGCTTATCCATTCAACAAATTGCAAAAAGAACTCGAGAAGAAGAAATCGGAACAGGATGCTTCAAAAATCATCGAAAGGTTAAAATCAGGAATTAAAGATCATTTTAAAAATTATAATGCCGGTATCGACCAGAATATGTTTGCTGCCATGATGAAAATGTATCATGAAAATGTTCCTTTGGATCAGCAACCAACATATTTATTGGAAATGGATAAAAAGTTCAAAGGCGATTATGATGAATACGCTGCTTATGTTTTCGAGAAATCAATTTTTGCAAATGAAGATAAGGTGAGTGAGTTTTTAGATAATCCAAAGAAAAGAACACTTAAAAAAGATCCTGCCTTAACAGCAGTTTTGGCATTCTTTGCTAAATATAGGGAAATTGCCGGCTCTGCAAAAGAAGCAAATTCACAACTAGAAAAAGGTGAGCGTTTGTATATTGCCGGTTTAAGGGAAATGAGTCCTGATAAAAATTACTATCCTGATGCTAACTTCACCATGCGTCTTACTTATGGTACAGTTGAAGATTACTACCCGGAAGATGCAGTACACTTCAATTACTACACAACCATGGATGGTATAATGCAAAAGGAAGATCCAAATAATTTTGAGTTTATTGTTCCTGCAAAACTTAAGGAACTATACGAAAATAATGATTTTGGTCCTTATGGCAACAAATGCGGAAGTATGAATGTTTGTTTCTTAACCAATCATGATATTACCGGTGGTAATTCAGGAAGCCCGGTTTTGAATGCAAAAGGCGAATTAATAGGACTTGCTTTCGACGGCAACTGGGAAGCCATGAGTGGCGATATTGCTTTCGAACCTGAATTACAAAGAACAATTAATGTTGACATTAGATACGTAATGTTTATAATTGATAAGTTTGCAGGTGCTCAAAATATTATCGATGAGTTGACTATCGTTAATAAACGCCCATGTAAACCGGGATGTTGCAAAAAAGAAATGAAAGAAACAGAAAGTGAAGTTAAGGAGATGGAGCCTGCTTCAGAAAAATAGAATTATAAATATTAAAATTAAGAGGCGGTCGTTTGGCTGCCTCTTTTTTTTATGCAAAATTTTGGAAAAAGATTCCCATTTTTGGAAGAATTAAATGCAGTTGAAATTTGTAACTACCCTATAATAAGCGTGTTAACCCTTTGGCATCATAAATGGATATCATATATTGAATTTCATAATGATACTTGTTTAAAAGAAATAATTGTAGATAATTTAATTAGTTGGTTGTGCCTGTCGCTTTTAGCGGCAGGTTTTTTTTATGCCAATAGTTTTTCCAAAGAGGGCAATGCTTTTTCCGCAGCCTCTTCGCCCGATTTAATTATTTCGGGCATATGCCTTACCGATGCCCATGAAAAACGTGTACTGCTTGGCCTGATAACTATGTCGGCACCGGCCAGTCGTTCCCTTGAAAGTTGATATGATAATATTGTTTGAGCACGGTCGATGATTTTCAAGCCATTGCTAAGGTCTTCCTTTTCGTTTAAACTCTTGGTAACATCAACAGCTACAACCAATTGTGCACCTCTGCTACGGGAAACATAAACGGGAACCAGGTCGGCTACACCACCGTCACACATTAATGTACCCAGCATTTCTACCGGGGGGAACACTCCCGGAATAGATGAACTTGCCAAAACAGCTTGCCTTAAACTTCCTGTACTTATAATGGTTTCTCTACCGGAAATTAAATCTGTTGTTACGGCAGCAAAATCTATCCCGTTCTCATCTGCCAGCTCTTCAATATTATTATCTGGATAAAATTTAAAAATATCCTCCACCTGCTCTGGAGTAAGCATCGACTGATGGCGCCACGATCGGAATATGGATAAATTTTTATAAGCACTATTCAGCATGCTTTTCAGGTAGCCCTGATTTTGCTGTGGAACCGGATCGAAGGCATCCAGATTTAGATCCTTGAAAGCCTCTTTGTTTACAAAATCGTAAATAAATTCTTCAACTTTTTTAGCATCGTGGAAAACCGCATACACTCCACCCACAAAAGCACCTATACTTGTTCCGCTGATCTGACTAATTGGAATACCGTGTTTTTCGAAAGTTTTAAGCACTCCGATATGGGCAAGACCACGGGCACCTCCGCCTCCGAGTGCAATTCCTAATTTCATGTGTGTTTATAATATAAAGACAACTTTGTCTGTGTTTTCTAAAAGTTCTTTTACCATTTGCTGCCATAAATGTGGAAAGGCTTCTCTACTCGCATCATCAGCCTTTGGCCCTATTGCCGTCATCATTAAATTTGAAGGATGAACCAGATTGGCTGGCCTGTATTTTACTTCCACGCTTCTGTTGTTATCCAAGCGGGTAAATCTTACAAAACCTTCAATATCAGCGCCAAATGAGAGCAGGTTTCTTCGGGAAAATCTATCTCCGATACCATTGAATGCATTTGCTCCACCGGCACCGGTAATATTGGTAAACACTGATGCCGATACTCCAACACTTCCGTCTGAAGCGCTATCGCGAAGTTCAACTTTTATCTGGCCACGTACAGGCTTTTCATCTCCGTAAAGCGCCTTCAAACCTTTTTTAGTCATCATCCAGGCTCCGGCAACGGTAGCACAACTATGCCCGGCCATTTTTACTATTTCAGCATAACTTATTTCCAGTTCACCATCTTCGGAAGTTCCCAGAAATTTCGATAATTCATCTCTTAAAACTATAGGTTCTATATTATTAAAGTATTCGGGTAATTTCATTATTCTTGTTTTTTTACGTAGTTGAAGAAGCCTTCTCCGGCATCTTCTAAAATATCCAGAACCAATTCAAAGCCCTCATAACCACCATAATAGGGATCGGGCACATGATCGTAATTAAATCTGGATGAAAAATTAGTCATTTTATATAGTTTCTTTAAGTCGGCCTCATTGCGTGCCATAGCTTTCAAATCGCTAAAATTACTATTGTCCATTGCTACAACATAATCAAATTTATCCCAATCGCGATTTGGATCAAATGGCCTTGATATGGATGTTAAATTATAGCCACGCTTTATGGCATGCTGCTGCATCCTTCTGTCGGCCATTTCACCTTCGTGATAGGCATAGGTTCCGGCTGAATCAATTTCAAATTCTTTGGCCAGGCCTTTTGTTTTAACTATATCTTTAAATACCGCTTCAGCGCTGGGAGAGCGGCAAATATTTCCTAAACAAACAAATAGTATTTTTATCTTACTCATAAAAACTGTTTTGTGAGATGGCTAAATTAAAGAATTATTGCGGGAAATTAAGAAATTGAAACTACTACGATTAATAAAGTATGTTAAGCAAAAACCATTTTAAGTTTTTCCATTGCCTCTTTTACTAATACTAAAGGAGTTCCCAGATTCATTCTCATAAATCCTTCTCCTCCTTTTCCGAAAATACTACCCGGACTAAGGCCAAGGTTTGCTTCATTAATTAGTTTGTCGTGTAAAACTTCATCGGTGAGTCCTGTTTGTTTAAAATCGAGCCATGCAAGATAAGTGGCTTCGGCTTTTACCATTTTAATGGAAGGGATTTCCTTTTTCAGGAATTCATCAACATATTTAAAATTTGTGTTAACGTATTCCATAAGTTCATCGAGCCAAATATCGCCATTGGAATAGCCTGCTTCGGCAGCAATCATTCCAAAAATATTGCCATGCACCAAACTTATCGACTCCATTACTTTATTATATTTTTCACGAAGTTTCTCGTTTTGAATTATAATTATGGAAGTAAACAAACCTGCCACATTAAAGGTTTTTGAAGGAGCCATACATGTTACACAAACCTCTGCTAACTCCTCTGAAATTGTTGCCAAAGGGCGATGTTTGTATCCGGGAAGTATTAAATCGGCATGAATTTCATCGGAGATAATTATCACATCGTTTTCCAGACAAATTTTTCCCAACTCACTGAGTTCATCCTCTGTCCAGCAGCGGCTAACTGGATTATGCGGGCTTGAAAGCAAAATTAGTTTGGCCTCCTTTGCTTTTTCTTTCAAATCATCAAAGTCGAACTTATATGTATTGTCAATGTAAATCAACTCATTTTCAAGGAGTTTACGATTATTGTTATTTACCGCACTAAAAAAGGGAAAGTAAACCGGTGGCTGAACAATTACACCTTCTCCCTCTTTTGTAAAGGCTTTTATTGCAGCATTTACGGCTGTTACAATTCCAGGTGAAAACACCATCCATTCCTTTTTTATTTCCCATTGATGTCGGCGTTTTGTAAAGGAAATAAAAGCATCATAATAACTTTTCTCCATAAGGGAATAGCCATAAACGGGATGAAATGCCCTTTCTTTTACTGCATCAACAATAAAATCGGGGGTTTCAAAATCCATATCGGCAACCCACATGGGCAAAACATCTTCCCTTTTAAATATCTCTTTTCTTAAATCCCATTTCACGCTTGCGGTGCCCCGGCGATCGATTATCTTATCAAAATTGTACATTTTATTCTTCAAAAACTATTCCTCCTGTAATCCTTAAAAGTTCGGTTTCGGTATCTATTAAGTCGTAAATTGAATTTAATTTTCTATAGGCTGCATTCAGGTAAATAAGTTGTACATCTCTGTAATTAAAGGAGTTAATACTTCCATTACGATATTTTTCAGTTGCTATTTGCAGATTTAACTCTGCGCTTTGCATATTTACATTGGCAACTTCAAGCAGTTGTTTTCTAATATTATAAAGGTCGTATTGATTTAGAAGAACATTTGCCAGGGTTTGCTCCATTTCTTTAATTTCTATATTCCCGATATTACGATTTATGTCGGCTGCCTCTATTGCTCTTTTGGTATTTCCACCATTAAAAAGGTTGAAATTCAGACTAAAATTTGCATAATAATCAAGTGTATACGAATCGGTATTTGCAGAATTTGGATAATTATTCCATCTTTTATTATAGTCGCTACCGGCATTTAAGGCAAGTGTAGGCCATACGGCAGCCTTTTTAATATTAACTTCTTTTTTAAGTATCTCCTGATTAACATATTGATTACGAAGAGTTCTGTTGCTTGCCATCATTTTTTGCTTCAAATCTACCAGTTCATAATCTTTTGTTTTAACATCAAAAGAATCTACAAGCATAAAAGTATTTTCAGGGGGTTCACCCAGAAGCAAATTAAGGTTTAAATAAGCATTTTTTACATTTAGTTTTTGTAAGAGATAATTTGTAGAGTCGCTATAAAATGAATTCTTCGCCTGAAGAACATCGAAAGTAACAGCACTTCCTATTTCCTGACGGATAGTTTCATATTCATATCTGTCGCCTGAGAGATCTTTTACCTGCTTTAACACCTTTAACCTTTCTTCCTCCAGTAAAACTTTATAATAAGCCAAAACCACTGCCTGTATTGTGTTTTCAACAACCAAAGCAGCATTTCCTCTGGAATATGTTTCCAGCATATCCAGTTTATCCTTATTCATTTTTACCGAAAACCCATTAAATAAAATCCATTGCAAATCAACATAAGGAGCAAGGCTATAGGTATACGATTCTTTGCGAGTATTTGGATTAGTAGCATCGGCAATATTATCGTAGCGGTTTGCATTTACAGCACCCATAGAAATTGAAGGATATCTGCCAACGGTTCCCCAACTATTATTAAGTTCGGCTATGCGGGTATATTCTTTAAATATTCTTACCTGGAAATTATTTTCAAGGCCTTTTAATATGGCTTCATCAAGTTTCAGTTTCTCCTGAGCCTGCACATTAATAGCTGCCATCAATGAAATGCAAAAAAGGCTAAATACCAGATATTTTATTTTTAAACTCTTCATTTTTAGTCGAGTGTTTTTTTACTATTAATAATTGCATTTTCAACCTCTTCGGCACTTGGCAATCTTTTAATTCTGCGAATTTCTGCTTCATTTATAACATATTCGGCATCACCTTGTTTTAGCCATAGACTTATGTTTCTGATAAACCAAACAACTTGTCTTTTAACATCATTATAAACCAGAATAATTATAGGGAAGAAAATCAGGATAAACCCGGTGCCAACCAGCACTCCATAGGCTAATGCAACAGCCATGGGGCGTAAAAACTGTGCCTGAAAACTCTTTTCAAAAATTATGGGATATAATCCCACAGAAGTGGTGATAGTAGTAAGAACAATTGCCCTGAAACGAGCCTGTCCGGTTTTTAGAAGGGCATCTTTAACTTTATTCCCTTCCACCAGCAGGGAGTTATATTTCGACAGAAAGACCACCGCATCATTAATGATAACCCCTGAAAGAGCAATCATTCCCCAGGCACTTAACATAGAAACGGGAATACCTTCCACTCCATGACCCCATGCCGATCCTATCCATGCCAGAGGTATCATTGAAATAATTAGTAATCCCTGGGCAAAAGAATTAAAATGCAAAATAATTATTAATACCATGAGGGCAAAAGCGGCACCAAAATAAGTTTGTATTTGCGCCATACTTTCGTTGGAATCTTTCTGTTGTCCCTGATATTCAACCCTTACACCAGGATATAGATGTTCTAAATCAGGAAGTATGTCTGTTCTGATTTTTTCCATTAAAGGAGGCACTGCATCATAAGGGTTTAATAAGTCGGCATCAACTCTAACTTCTCTTGAGCCATTATAATGTTTAATACTTACTGGACCTCTGTTTATAGTATATTCGGCAAGTTCGCTAAGGGGATATTCTCCTGCAGGAGTTTTAATTTTCATATTTTCCAACTGCCCTATGCTAAGTCTGTCGGATTTGGGATATCTAACCCAAACTCTGAGTTCATCCTTACCTTTTTGCAATCTTTGTGCCTGACCTCCAAAGAAACCCTGCCTAACCTGATTAAGCAGGCTAACCTGAGAAAAACCGAGAAAATATGCCTTAGGTTTCAATTTCAATTGCACCTCACGTTTTCCTGCCGGGTTAACGTCAGTAACATTTGTAAGGGCCTTAATTCTTCGCATTCCTTCCAGTAGAAATTCTTTTGCCGCATTTAACTCATCCAAATCTCTTCCCAAAAGGCTAATGGAAATAGGAGTTCCAAAGGTATGTCGTCCTGCAATTTTAACTTTATCAATTTCATTGAGAGGCCCAAGTTTGTCCTGAACTCTTTTAACGATTTCAAAACTAGATGTTCCGCTACCTTCCAAATCTCGTAATAGCACAAATACGTTACCTGCATGTGAGCCATTTTCCTGTCCGCTAAAAGCCGATCCCGTTGAAACGAAAGTATAATTTACCAAATCTACTGTATCATTAAGTTCTTCCCTAAGTTCATCATTAACTTCCCAGATGGCATCATCAATTTTCTTAAGATATTTTAGAGTTTGTGCTTCTCCGGCACCTGGTTTGAAAGCAATATCAGCAGTAAACTGGTCGAAAGGAATGGAAGGAAAGAATGTGGCTTTTATCTGACCTCCTCTGAATAATCCTATTGTAATCAGAATTAACAATACTGGAGAAAAAACAAAAAAGTATCTCCATTTAAGCACAAATATTAATGATTTTCCATAAACCTTAACTTTCATAAAGTCTAAAAATCTATCCAAAAGATCGCGAACTTTTTTACCGGTATTTTGTTTCACATTCTTCCTTAAAATAAATGAACTGCCAAGGTGAGCAGGCAATACAAAAAATGCTTCTACGAAAGAGAATAGTAAACTAAAAACTACTACAAAGGCCATTTCGTACATAAATTCCATACGCCCCTCAATAAAAAATAAGGCTGAAAAGGCAATCATAGTGGTGGTAACTGAAGTTACAACCGCAGGCATTACTTCTAAGGTTCCGTCAATTGCTGCCCTTTTGGGGGATTTACCATTTTCGAAATGCGTATAAATATTTTCGGCAATTACAATTCCATCATCAACGAGTATTCCAATTACCAGTATCATCCCAAAGAGGGAAATCATATTTATAGTAATACCATAAAAGGAAGCCAGAATAAACATTGAAAATAAGGATGCCGGTATACCGAATGCTACCCAAAATGAGAGTCTTAAACTAAGAAATAAACCCAGTGTAATGAGGATGAGTAATAATCCCATACCCCCGTTTTTATAAAGCAGATTCAGACGACCTTTAAGCATATCCAGAAAGTCGAAAGTGATAACTAACTCGGCATCAGTGTGCTTCTTGTTGAATTCTGCAGCATACTCATTACAAAATTTTGAAATATCTGAAAGGTCTTCCTCGGCAAGTTTATTTATATTAAAAGAAATTGAAGGTTCTCCTCGCATAAGAGAAGTTCCTGCCACATCTGCAAATTTCAAATCAACAGTACCCACATCCCTGATTCTTAGAAATGTACCATCAGGATTACCTCTGATAATAATATTTTCTATTTCTTCAGGTTCAACTGTTCTGTATCGCGAACGAATCATTATTTCTTCCTTTGGCGACCTGATTTGTCCTCCTGATATATCGAGGTTATTCTGTGCTATTGCCCTGGCAACTTCATCGAAAGTAAGATTATATCGTAATAGATTTTGCTCGGAAATTTCAACAGACAGTTCAGGAGAAGGATATCCACTAACAGTAATTTGGGACATTATTCCCGAATTAAATAAGTCATATTCTATATCATCAGAATATTTTTTTAGAGTCATGAGGTCGGTATTTCCTAAACCTTTAATACTCATTCGCATGGCAAAAGAGGCCGACCGTTGTTTAAAGACTATTGGTTTTTCGGCATCCACAGGGAAAGACGTGATTCCGTCGACAGCATTTTTAACCTCCATTAGTGTTTCGTCGATATCATATTCACCGGTGGTAGTTATTTGTGTGCTGGAAACATTTTCAGAGGAAGTGGAATTTATTTCCTTGATACCGGCAATACCCCTGAGGGCTTCTTCAACTCTAATGGTTATTCCCTCTTCCATCTCTTTGGGAGATGCTCCGGGATAAAATATAGATACAAAGATATCTCTCTCCGACCTGTCGGGGAAAAAAGATTTCTTCATATTCAAAAAACTCAACAAGCCCACGCCTATCATGATAAATATCAACACGTTGGCGTAGAAGGGGTACTTTACAAAAATGCTTATTAATTTCTTCATATTATTTAAGTATCTCCACTACCACACCTTCGGCAGCATTTATCAAAGGTTCTACAACTATTGTTGAATTCTCTTCAGGGCCTGAAATTAGTGCTGTTGTAGAGCCTAATTTTAAAACCTTTACAGTTGCTCTTTTGAGAATGCCATTCTCTACCAGATAAACTTCATTTTTATTGAAAAGTGCATTACGAGGGATTTCAAAACTTTGATTAACAATTTTATCTGAAAATTCCGCCTGTAAATACTGTCCCTGATAAAGAGGTTTGTCCTTCTGAGGCTCAACAGCCACATAAACTATAATAGATTGTGAGGCAGGATCTACATAATCTGACTTTCTGACAACTTTTCCCCACCATGTCATTTGCCCATCGCTGGTGCTTACTTTTACTTTATCGCTGTAGTTTATCCAGTAAATGTCTTCTGCCTTAACAGGCACTTCAAGTTCAAGATTATCGGTTTTTATCATAGTTGCAATTCGGGTACCCGGGTTTGCAACCGACCCTACTTCCATCATTACTTTTGTAAAAGTGCCTTTGAAAGGAGCATATATCTTATATTTTGAAAGTCGTACCTGAGCACTTTCTATGGTATAATAATCATTGAGAATATTTCTGCTGGCAAGAAAAATCTTTTCTTTATCTGAATTAAACTTTGGAAGAGCAGGTAATTCTTTATCAATGTTAATATCATTGAAGAATTTATTCCATTTATCAAACTCCTCAGTAAAATCTATTTTCATATCAGGAAGTATACCAGCAATGCTGTTAAGAAATCTGCTTTTGCTGGCTTTAAGATTGTTTTTTGCTTCCTCATCGAAAATTCTAACCAACAAATCGCCCTTTTTAAAATTAGTGCCTTCCTTTAAACTAAGGTCACCCTGTAATATCATACCAGAAACCTCAGCGCTTAAATCAACCAACGACTGTGATGATAATCTACCACTGGCTATAATACTGGTACTCATATCCGAATATTCTATATTATTAGCCCGAACATAAATTTTAGCTTTTTCCTTGGCCCTCGACTCAGGATCCTTTTTGCTGTTAGCCAGAGCAGTCATAATAAAGAAGGCTGCTGCAATGGCAACTGCTAATAATGTTATTGAAATAATAAATCTTCTAATATTCATAATTCAGGATTTTAAAGCGCAAAAATAAGCACTTATTTAATTGGTTTTAATGTTAGGAAATTCACAAGTATAATTGAGTTTTAAGACTCATTCATTTTCGAGTTTCCAGTCGCCATTTTCCTTAATAATTTTTATTAATTCATCAACAGCTAAACTCTCATCAAGGTTTTTGGAAATAATTTGTTTTTGTTTGTATATATTAACTTTTCCGGTACCGGCACCAACATAACCGTAATCGGCATCGGCCATTTCTCCAATACCATTAACTATACAACCCATAACAGCAATTTTTAAGCCCTTTAGATGAGAAGTTTTTTGCTTTACTTTTTTTAGTTCCTCAATGATGTTAAAAAGTGTGCGTCCACATGAAGGGCAGGCAATAAATTCGGCTTTGCTATATTTTATTCCCAGGGTTTGTAAAATAATATCGGAAAGTTCGTTTTTGGGTTCACCATTGGTAATTATTTTTAGTTTTTTATACGATGCGGATTCATTCAGGCGAGTAAAATCAACTGATGAATTAATAAGCAATTCTTCTTCATCATTGCTATTATATTTTAAAATTATTTGAGGCCTTGAAGTTCTGTTTATTTCATAATAAGGCATTGGTAAAACTTGCCGTTTACCATATATTTCGATGAGTTTCTCCGCAAAAGGAATTTCTTCTACTGGGTTTTCCGTTAGAGAAACCCTTATAGTATCTCCAATTCCTACGGCAAGCAGACTACCAATTCCGGCAGCCGATTTCACTCTGGCTTCAGCGCCATCGCCAGCCTCAGTAACCCCAAGATGTATGGGATAATAAAAGCCTTTCTTCTGCATTTCATCATGCAATAATTTATTGGCTTCTATCATGGTAGGTACATAACTGGCTTTTAAAGAAATTATAATATTATGGAAATGGAACTCTCTGAAGATTTTGATAAATTCCATTGCCGATTCGTACATACCTCTGGCAGTATTTCCATAGCGATACAGCATTCTCTCTGATAAAGAGCCATGGTTTACGCCTATTCGAACAGCAGTGGAATTTTCTTTACAAATCTCTATAAAACTTCCTAATCTGTCTTTTATCTTACTTAATTCCTCTTTATGCTCCTCTTCGCTAAACTCCTTTTTTTGCCTGCGCTTGTCAACATAATTGCCGGGATTTATCCTCACCTTATCGGCATAAACAGCAGCCACTTCGGCTACAGCCGGATTAAAATGAGTATCGGCCACAAGTGGTATTTGAATTCCCTTTTTATTTAATAGTTCTCTGATGTTCTTTAGGTTCTCGGCCTCTTTAATACTTCGGCAACTAAGTCTTACTATTTTACTTCCCGAATTAACAAGTTCAATAATTTGATTTACACTAGCCTCGGTATCAAGGCTATTTGTATTTGTCATCGACTGGGCAATAACAGGGTTTTGCCCACCAATTTCAATATTTGCAATTTTAACTATGTAATTTTCAATCAAAATTAATAAAGTTGAAGCGAGACACCGAAGTTTACTATTCCTTTATATCCATATCCAAACTCAGCAAAGCCGGCGAATTTATTACCAATCCTTACTCCGGCAACATTAAGTTGATATGCAGGCCTTATAATTGCTCCGCTAGTTTCTTCAGGATGAATAGCTGTAGCAGAAAGCGTTTCCTGGCCGTAGTTCAATCCTAAGCCCAAACCCGAATAAACCTGAATTATTCCTTTATTTACATATCGGTATTGCATTTCGGCAGCAAGGGTAAAGAATCTCCTGTTAAGTTCTCCGGCATATTGACCAACATAATATATTTCGCTTTTATTGGCACCATAACCCAAACTTACTCCCCACAATATCGTTTCGGCATGATTTAACTTTCGATAACTTAAAAATATATTCCCCATGCTCGAAAAATTATCTCTAACATAGCGGAAATCTTCAAACTGATCATTCAGCATAGGTGATTCCACACTCATAAACTGATCAGGAGCAAATAATCCATAAGAAATGGAAATATCGTTTTTATTATAACTTGGAAAATCTTGCGCCTTAAGGCTATAAGTTATTGTTAAAAATACTGTTATAGAAATAATTAATTTATACATTCCGGATTTATTTATTAACCCTCAAAAATAGCAATTATTATCTATACTAACTTTTATGATCCTTTATTTTTATTATTTGAAATAGTTATTGATTGAAAGGGAATTCAAGTATCAAAACCAAATAAAAGTAGCAACCATAATAAGGTAATATTTGTCAATATTTTCAATAAAGCATTGATTATATAAGTATTGTAAAATATCCAAAAAGCATTTATATAAAATATCATTATTAGTTGTTTTTCTTACATTTGTAGAGTCGTATAAATATTTAAATATGATTAATTTCAGATCAGCATTAATTTTAGTTTTCTTTATCTCTTTAAGCACTTTTGTTTACTCTCAAGCTGCTCCTCCAATAGAAATAGAATCCCTCGATGAGGACAATTTAGGAGGCAATAAGCAATTGGTAATCGACTGGGTTTTAGGTAAATTACATGGTGGAGGAGGTGATTTTCCGGATTCAACCGAAATAGGCATTCACTATACAGGTCACCCTCTTGCTTTCGGACACTATTGGAATGGTGATGGATTAAATGGTATATCCAACGGCATGGATTCCGGTATAGTAATTTCAAATGGAAAAGTTAGTAGTATAAAAAAAGGAAATACAACAGGTTACGAAACTGACTACTTTGGTTTACCAGGTGATGAGGATTTACTAAATATGTACAAGCAAATATTTTTAGTAAATGGCAGTGATATTCATGACCTTCCTATGGATACCACAAAAGATGCTGCGGTATTGGAATTTCTTTACAGACCCTATGGTGATGAAATTACATTAAGATATGTTTTTGGTTCGGAAGAATATCAATTCAAAAGAGCTTCTGAAGACGCAGCAAGTGACCTTACGGGATATACTGATTACAATGATCAGATGTTTGATTTGTTTGGAATTAGTATAACAAAACAAAATCAGGCATTTAATGATACTGCAATGATACCGGGATTTTATTGTGGCAGCCAGGATTTACAATGTTGGGTTAATGTTGCCAATGTTAATCATGGTGAATATGATAATTTTTATGTTGGCAATGGATATCCCGACAGTTATGTTACAGGAAATTCCTTCGACGGACAAACAAATAATTCACCCCTTATGGTAATTCATAAAAGTGTACAGTCGTGTGTTACCTATAAAATAAAAATAGCTATAGAAGACTTTTGGTTTAATTCGCCTGATGAAACGGTTGTACCTAGTGGTGGTTCTTTAAATTCTGCTGTTTTTCTGGGAGGTGGTAGTTTATTTGGAGGTTTGAATAATCCTGCATGGACTGCAGAATATGAATTTAAAGGCATTGGAGCTAATGACCCTAATTTTGAAGGACAGTTAATTGAAGGTGATTGCCGTTATTTAGAAATTAAATATACTTTAACCGATTCTCTTCCTTTGGCACTGGCACCATATAATATACCATTCAGGGTTACTAGTTCTATATTCAAAGACAGTCTTAATATTACCTACGAAGATGGTAGCCCTTTAACTTCTGATTCAGTAATATTTAATGCTAATGAAATTGAAAAAACCATCCGAATCACAGTTGGAGATATTGATGTTGACCATCCAAATTTAAAATTTTCCTGGGCAAAAGATCCATGTGAGAAACCCAAGCCTCCATGGTCAGCTGGAGATTTTTCAAAATTCGTTGAATTCGGCATTAGAAACAATTCCCCAATAGTTGTTTCGTCAAATCCAAAAATTTACGACGCATATTGTAAAGATGTTGTTGATGTTACAATTGTTGATGTTACAAATGGTGGTGTTAGTCCACTTGGTTATACATGGAACGGTAGTATATCTCCAAATGATACTTATAGCCAACAGGTTAATAATAGTCCTGAAATTATTAACGTAACCGTAAGTGATGGTTGTTCTAATACAACTAATTCGGTTGTTCAAATAAATACTTTACCTATTATTTTTGATCCAATACAATCTATCTTCCTTTGTGGACCGGGACAAAGTGCTACTGTTGATGCCAGCACCATAAAACCCGATTCGCCGGATTACTCAATAACAAATGTTGTTTGGGAAAGGTCTGATCCACCTCCGGTTATTCAACTTGGTGATCAACCCGGAAACTCAATTACTGTAGATTACGATAATGTTGTTGGTGATGCTATTTGGACATGTCAGTATACCATACAGGACATATGTGGTGATAATGCCACCAGCGATTTCGAAGTAAACCAATCCAGTTTAACACTCAATAATGAAGGTATTTGTATGGGAGAAACAGTTGAACTGTATACAGGAACTCCGGCAACGAGTTATGCATGGTATAAAGAAGATTTTTCCGGTGGTTGGATACTTATTGGAAATAATCAACTTGAAGTAGACAACCCCACTGTAACAACCAATTATAAACTGATTATTGATGATATGTGTGGGGTTACACAAGAAGCACCCATGACAGTTTATGTTGATAATTATACACCACAAATTTCATTAGACCCTTCTGATGGGGAAATTTGTAATGGAGAAACCATTAAACTGTCAGCAAGTGAAAATGATACTGGTGAAGGAACTGTAACTTACGAGTGGTCGAATGGTATGACTGACAGAGAGATTACCATTGACGTTAATGAATACCTATTGGGACAAAATGATTATACAGTAACGACTATTCACGAGAACCCTCCTTATTATTTCGGATGTGAGAATGTGGCATCAACACAATTCACAGTTTTCGAAAATCCAAGCCCTGAATTTGAAATAGATCCCACAGAGCATGCATGTACAAATACCGACGTGCAGTTTACTTATTTGTCGGATACTACAAACAACAGGACATTTGCATGGGATTTTGGTGATTCTCAAACCAGTACTCAGGCAAATACAATACATCAATATACTTCACCGGGAACTTATAATGTTAATCTATATGTTGAACATACCTATGCGCCTAACGGACATGTTTGTAATAATGAAGTAACACATCCATTAACAGTTGACCCACTTCCTGAACCTGAATTTTCAGCAGACCCAAGAGAGGGATGTCTGCCTGTTACCGTTAACTTCACTGATGATTCACAGGAAATATTATCAGGAGCAACTTATGAATGGACCTTCGGTGATGGGAGTTCCGAAAATATCCAAAATCCAAGTCATGTTTATGATATGGCAGGATTATATTCTGTTAGTTTAACTGTTCATAATACGGACCGCTGTTTTGCAACCGTTAGCGAGCCAAATTATATACAGGTAAATCCTAATCCAACAGCGGGTTTTGAGGCCGATCCTTGGATAACAACCATGGATACTCCTCTTATAGATTTTATAAATCAAAGCACCAGCGATTCAACATTAATTGGCTTTGAGTGGGACTTCGGTGATGGAAATACAAGTACTGAAGAAAACCCATCTCATACCTTTGATGTGGCAGGAAATTATGATATTTCATTAAGAATAGAAACTACTAATGGGTGTTGGGATACTACTTTTGCAGTTGTTGCTGTAACAGAATATGTTCAGTTATTTATTCCTACAGCCTTTACACCTAATGGTGATGGGTTAAATGATGTTTTCGAAATAAAAGGAACGCCAATGGCCGACTTTAATATGTATATCTACAATAGATGGGGCCAGCAAATATGGAGTACTCATAATTATGAAGACCAATGGAATGGTGAAGACAAATATGGAAATCCTGTTGAAACGGGATCATATATCTATAAAATTCAAGGCACTGATTATCAAAAAACCCCTGTGCTATACGAAGGTACAGTAAATGTTGTCAGGTAGAAAACCTTCTTTTTTTATTAAAAATAATCTTTTTGTTTCAGTGTAAACACTCTAACAATATTAAAGCCTATTCTTATATCTCCATTGAACCAATTACCCTTGGTTTTAGGTAAGAAATGTTGTTCAAGCATACCTTGAGAATTGCTAAGGAAAACCTGAAACACATGACCTGATGTTTTAATGTCTACTCCAATGGAAAACGAATCATCATAATCTTTTGCCGCCTGGGAAGATAGTATATGATGATATTCTAAATTCAAATTCAAGCGTTTGCTTAAATAAATACTCGTTGCAGCTCCAAGAGTAAATATATCATTTTCATCAACTTTCTTTTCCACTAAATTCCTATGAATAAATGTGGGCATAAGTTGAACAGCCAGCCTTTCGCCAAAACTTCTGGCAATAATCAGTTGATGAACATAGGAGAAACGTTCAGTAAACTTTGAATTTAAACTATCAGGAACTTCAAGACCATTTATCCCCATATTCACAAAATACGTAAGTCCAATGGGCATGCTTTCATTATGTTTTTGTTTTAAAAGTCTGAATTTTAGAAATCCATCCCATGTTTTTTCCAGAGTTGTACGTCCTATTCCGGCGGAAAGCCAATCGTTAAAGGAATAATCAATACCAATTCGGGTTGCAGCCTGATCGAATCCGAAAAAATTGGAAAAACCTGTATTTATTGCGCCAAAATGATGTTGAATATTTAAGTTCATATCTCCATTGGGTGCAATTTCTACCGATTGGCCAATAACTACTCTGGTGGAAGAAAAAGTTTCAACATATAAATCCTCATCAATTGCTTCATTTTGAGCATAGAGGAAATATGAGCCTGGTAAAAGCAAGGCTATTAATAAAAGTTTTTTAAGATTCATAAATTTTAATTTTTAGTTGTCAGGATAAGATTTATTAATCCAGGATTCAAGTTTATTTATGCTACAATCATCAAGCTTATTTGCTCCCTGTGGCATGGCCAAATATCCGCTTTGATGTTTTATTGCTCCCATAAGTCTGCCTGATTTGGCAGCAATAACAGTATTTTCATAATCAACTAAGTTAAAACCGGCCGGAGGCGTCGGTCCTGAATGGCAAACTATACAATTATTATCAAAAATTGGTTTGATATCAACAGCATAACTAATATTGACTGTGTCGCATTCAGGATCCTGTGGATAGAGAGTTTCCATATTATCATATGTACAGGAACTGAAAATAAAAACTATGGAAACAAAATAGAAAGAAATTTTTAATATTCTCATATAGTGGTAGTTAAATTGATTTATTAGAAAAAATGCTACTATTTATTTTTTAAAATATTTGATAAAAATATTGTATTTATGATATAATGACTCAAATTTTTGGCGAATAATTGCATCTTAACAAAACCTTAACAAACTAGTTAAAATATTAGGTAGTATATGATTCAAATAAAAAAAACACCTGGTATTATAACATATATAAACATTTTGCATACTTTTGTATAAAACAAGGCAATAGAAATATCAATGAAGAGTGAGGTGACGAAACGGCAATCAACTACATATTTAAGTTCACTCGAAAAGAAGATTGAGTTACTTGAACAGGAGGTGCGTTCACTTAAAGATAAATTATCTTTAAAGATGGATACTTCCGGGCATGTATCCATTCTTGATAATATTCCACTTGCTTTGATTAACATTGATAATACAGGGAATATAATATTTGGTAATGCATTTTTTTTCAACCTCTTTGATCTCGACTCCGGTTTCTTTGAAATAAAAACAAATATATCCAGTTTCAGTCCTTTATGGGGAACCTCATTATTGGAGAAAATAAATATCCTGTTAAAGTCGCATACCCCTTTTGATATTGAAACCAAATTAAAACAACCGGGCCCGAAACGAATTTATAAAGCCAGAGGTTTACCAATAAAGAATAATGATAATCAGGAAGATTCATATCTTATAATTATTGGAGATATCACCCAAAGGTTAAAGGCTGAAAATCAGTTAATTCATGCTAAGGAAAGGGCAGAGGAGTCCGACAGGTTAAAAACTGCATTTATAGCAAATATTTCGCATGAAATAAGGACACCAATAAATCATATTATGGGGTTTTTGGAACTGCTTTCAATGGAAGATATTGATACAGAAACAAGAAACGACTATAGAAATATTATTTACAGAAGCAGCCAGTCGTTATTGAATAGTATAGAAAATATTATTGATATTGCACGCATTAAATCCGGACAGATTAAACTAAAAACCAATGAGGTAAATGTAAATGAACTAATTTCCTCCATAGGAAAAATTACTGAGGAAATAGTTATTAAAAACAGCAAACATCATTTGCAAATTAAACAAGTTGTTCCTAATAATTCTGAAGGCTATATTATAAATATCGATGGCCAACGCTTAAAGCAGATTTTGAAGAATCTGGTTGAAAATGCCATAAAGTTTACCAATGAAGGAAGAGTAGAATTTGGTTATAAACCCGCAAATGATGGTAGTTTATATTTCTTTGTGAAAGATACCGGCATTGGTATAGTTAAGGAAGATTTCGATAAAATATTTGATAATTTCAGGCAAATAGATTATAAAAACACCAGAGAGGTTGAGGGTTCCGGCCTAGGACTTTCAATTTCTAAAGGCCTTGCCGAACTTTTAAATGCTAATCTGGAACTTCGTTCCGTGGTTGGAAAAGGTAGTGTTTTCTCACTGCATTTCCCAACAATAGAATGCCATTTACAATCAAATAATACCGACTTCCAGAGGGAAATTTTTGATACAGGATTTTAAATTTTTTTACACTTTGTAAACCCACTCTTTTTTTTACACAAACAATATTTATTATTAATATTAGAATTTTGTTAAGCCCTTTAAACAAGGATTTGCAATAGTTTTCTTTTATGCAACCATATTATTAAGCTTTATGTCATCATTTTAAGTTGTATAATTAATTTTTTTTAACTTGCAAGCGTAAAAATTAGGACTTTTCTCCCTTCTTTTAGGCTGCATGAAAATTGATAAAACTTTTATAAAAAAATTACAGAAACACGATAAAAAAACACAAAAGATTTTTTATCACATAGTTTCTGCAAAAATGTATGGTGTTTGTCTTCGGTTTGCAAATTCTAGCGACGAAGCAAACGATATGCTTCAGGAAGGGTTTATAAGAGTTTTTAAATATATTAAAGATTATAGAGGAGATGGCTCCTTTGAAGGATGGGTTAGAAGAACAATAGTAAATACTGCAATAAATTATTATCAGAAAGAAAAGAAAAGAGGCAATAAAGTTGATCTAGAATACGTAAAAAAAGAATACATAACGAATGAATCTGCGATTGAAAAACTTTCTTTTAATGAATTATTAGACATCATAAAAGAATTGCCACAGGGGTATAGAACAGTTTTCAACCTCAATATTATTGAAGGCTATACTCACAGAGAGATAGCTGAATTACTAGGAATATCAGAAAACACCT
>JBFFLX010000041.1:0-24448 GCA_041554435.1 Bacteroidales bacterium | reverse complement strand
CTGGCTTTTCCAATTTTAAAACCTATTGTTGGTCGGTTTTCATTATTTGGGGCTGGTGGTGGTTTGGGGTTTTGTTTTTAGGGGGCTAAAGTTTGGGCTATTGATAACTTTAGGCATTTATTAATTTCACAAAAATTTCTGGAGTCAAGGCCCCAATTTCACTTTTCTTATAGTCTTTAACATTTCGTGTAATAATAACTTCTATTTCTCCATTATTTAATGCGGCAAAGTTTTGCAATGCATCTTCAAAATCTTTAAACTCTGAATTTAGGGCTTTTTCAACTACCAGTCTGTCCATTTGTAGTACATGAATTATTGTCAATAGTTGTTTTATTTTTTCAATAACTTTTTCATGTTTAGCTGTTCTACGTAGCAAATAGTAGATGTTGCTAATTATTACAGGTGTAATGAACCCTTCCAATAGTCCTTGTTCACAATAACTTAGTATAGTAGCAGAATTGTCGGAGTAAGGTTTTCTGTCGAAGAAAAAGTCAAGTATTACGTCTGTGTCAATAAGTATTTTTTTCATGCCATGTATTTTTCAGATAATCCTTTTGATAATTCCTTTTTATAATCAAAAGATTCAGGAGATTTAAAACTTCCACGTAATGAATTTACAAGTGGTGATATATCTTCAGCAATTCTCTGTTCTGTTGTAATTGCTTTTAGATAATTTTCTATTATTTCTGATAAACTGCGCCCTTTTCCTTTTGCATAAATTTTTGCTCTTTCAATAATAGACTTCTCGATAGTCAATGTTAATTTTGTATTCATGATTCAATAATTTTGTATTGCACGTGCAAAGATAGCACAAATAACACGTCCGTGCAAATATTTTACAAATCACACGTGCTTTTATGCTTTAAACTAAACTTGATTATTTTGCACTATCAAACAACCCATATCCCTAATTTTAAGGCTATTAAGATTAATAGGTAAATTGAAGAGTTTTCATTATGGATTATTTATGGTTTAAAATTAGTAAATTTTATTAGTTAAAAATGAAAGCATTTCACAAAATACTTTTATCACTAAATTATTCGTTATTAAATTTATAATCGGGTAAATGTTAATATTGGTTTAAACAACTACGAATCAATCTGTTTATTGTAGTACTTATTAGGCTGGGAAAAATGGAAAATTAGAATTATTAAAGAAATTACAGTTAAAAAAACAAAGAATACAAGCATGATTTTAGCGTCTCTTTCAGCATAGTAACCCATTGCATTAATTAGAGAGTATATTACTGTTGCATGTGCTGCTGAATTAGTTAACCGCCCCTTTGGTTTATCATTAATTAGCAAAAATCCGCTTAATAAACATAATAAAGCCATTAAAAATTCGGAGAAAAGGTGGAACGATATTTCGATTTTCCCTTCTGGTATTGACTCGTTTAAAAGAATTTGAATCCACAGGGCTATTACTGATACTCCTAATAAAATGGAGTAATAGCCTACTAATCTGATTGCTTTTTCACTTTTTTTCATTTTGATTTATAGTTACTGAATGTGTATCCTTAAAATAAAATAATAGGCTGTAGGCAGAAGCAAGCTTAATAATCCGGTCATCTGAAAAATGCTTTTCCACTTTGCCAAGAAATAAATCACCTACCCCAATTAATGGTCTTTTAATGTTTATATATTTATATAAACTACTATTTGAATTTAACTCCTTAATATTGAAAATAAAGTTGTTGTATTTCGCTTGATGTAAGACGTAGTTTGTTGAAATGCAAGCTGGCGATTGATTTATTTCACAAGTTAATGGCTCAGTATCATTACCTAAAGAATCCATCATAACTGCTGTGAATTTTCCTGTTGAGAAGGAAGTTGCTATTGCAAAATATTTATCCTTTATTTTATTTGCCAGATAATTGCCCATCGCAGGCTGACCTTTGCCGTAATAGTCAGGATTATTTGCTATGTGTGCATTATGAGCAAAAACAACAATATTTGATTTTTCTTCAAACCATTTACTTCCAGATATTACATTTGTTGCTAATTGCAAATCCCTTATATTTTCATTATTTGTTGAATACAGATATAAGAATTTATGAGAATTTATAATTGACTGAATTAGTTGAAGGGCAATTTTATCTTTAATATTATTTTTAAAATGCTTTGAAGGAAAAAATAGTTCTGCCTGAGATTTTAGTTCGACAAACATTTTTCTCCTTATTTGATAATCTTTATTTGTAATATCTGTGTAAGATATTTTATTAAGCCGTTTTATTTCTGATATTAAAATTTCATTTGCAGCATAAAAGGAAGCATAGTTTTGCTCAATGTAATTCATGCATTCCTCAAGTTCTAAGGCTTCTGTTTGGTTATCAATACCAAAAAAATAAATTTTTTCTTCAGCATTTTTATCCTCATTATAAGTGCGAATCCATTTAATTATATTGATAAATTCGGCATTATTTTGAATCCAATATTCTCCTGCCAACAAGGTGTCGATATTACCAAGTCCGTAAAGCACAAAGTCGTTTATTTTTAGTGATTTACGAAAACTAAACTCATAAAACAATGCTTTAAAGTCATGATTTTCAACTAAGTATTTTAATATTCTATGTCTTAACTCAACAAATTCCTTTGTTCCATGAGTTGCTTCGCCAATTGCAACTATTTTATAATTATTCCAATCAGCAACATCAGCAAATACTTTATCAGAATATGAAAGTGGATTTAAATCCGGCAATTCAATAATACATGAATCGAGTTCATTAATTAATTTATAGGGGATTGTTTTCTTTAAATACAAGTTTCCCAAATCGGCAAACTGATACTGCAGATTGTAGTTTAATACCTGTCCGGTTTCGCTCGAATACAATGACAATACTTCGCTAATCAGCTTAGTGTTTTCTTCTGCAGAAACTGCATTCAATCCATCATTATCTGTTAAGTTACAATCAGAAAGATTCCCACCTAAACCTGAAATGGTTTCCATACCTGTCAAGCTATTAAAATCAAAAACCTTAACGGTTTCACATCGATGGAATTTAAAATACACCCTCAAATTTCTAATATCATAAATCATGCTCCACCTTGTATCTCCTTGTTTTACCGTATCCAATATCTGAAAAGAATAATCAATTGGAGGCTGATTGTTGTATAGTTTAAGGAAATTGGCAGCAGTAACAAACCTTTCGTTTGAACCTTGACGGATTTTCACAGGTAAATTACCTCCAAAACCATGAAAATTTGAAAGATAATTGAGTGATTCGTTGTAGTTGTTATTACTTAAAACAGGCAATCCTGTTTTGCTGCAATAATATATATCGAATTTTGAGCCATTGAATTCGACAACAATAATGTTTCCTGTTTTATCGGCAATAATATAATGAAGTGTTTGAAATAAGGGTTCGCATTGAAAATTTTTAAGACAGTTGATGGTTTGATCAACAGACTTACAATTATCGAGTAAATACTGAACTAGTTGGAATTCATTTATCATTTGTTTAGATGAATCACGAATTAGTTTAACAGGAGACATGTTTAATTCTTCAATAGCAAGACCCTGCTCATTCATACCTCCAAGAGGGAATTCTTTTCCAAACTGATTAAAAGTAATACTTCGGTATTTCGATTGCCATTGAAAAGTTGATTTATTAAATGGGTCGGTATTCAAAATGGATTTATTTAAACCTCTTTCATTTAAAAAAACGTATCCATTTTCTATTTCCCAATCAAGATTCTTCGCTAAGAAAATCTCCTTTCCTGTTTTAAGGCAGAAAGCAGTACAGCCTGAAGATTGGTTTTCAAAAATCAGCAGAATGCTAAAAATCAGAATATAAAATAAACGTTTCATCATAAAATCATTCAAAATTATTTATTCCTTTGATATCCATAAATATTCCACTTTGTACAACATCTTTAGGTTGGAAAATTTTAGACCCCATTTTCATGTCGTCCCCTAAACCGGCTTCTTTACCTAAAGATAGTGAGCCGTAATTTAACTTGTTCTTATGCCAGATATAATTATCATTTCCATAATAATCGGCAAATAATCCTATCCCTATTACATCACCAATTCCTGCACTTCTATTACCAAAATTATAAATGTCATTACCAGCAAATTCAACAAACAAACCGGCAGAAAAGTCCCTTCCACCGCCAATAATTTGTGTAATATTATCTTTTGGACTTTCAACATTATAAGTATCATTGCCTGATTGCTCAAAAAACCCGGCCAGGGAGTAATGTGAAGCATATCCCTGACTATGACTAATAGCATTGTATTTATCATCACCGTTTTTATCATTAAAAAGTCCAAGTCCAAAATAATAGGAAGCCCCTTGAGAAAAACTTCTCGCAGCATAATTGTCATTTCCTTCGTTGTCAATAAAAACTCCTATTCCTCCAGCTAAACTATGTCCGTCAGTTGCTTCTGCCCACCGTCCTTTTGCTGCTCCCTGAACAAAACTTTGGGAAAAATGATTTGCGTTTCCGGCAATTTTGCCTGTATGGTAATAGTCGTTTCCGATATTGTCGAATAATATCCCCACACCAAGCGTCCCTCCAAAAGCCTGTGAATTGGAATTAGAGTAATATTTGTCATTTCCAGAAATATCAACTAGCAAGGAAGCACCAATATATGATGCTGCCTGCGAATGTTCGCTTCCAGTATATTGATCATTTCCGGAGTAATCATACAATAAGGAAGAGCCGTATAATGAAAATGCCAGGCCGGGTTTAGTGGTTTGGTAAATATCATGTCCCTCCAAATCCATAAGGACAGCAATGCCTAAAATTCCGGCAGCCAAAAAATTATCGCCGCAAAGGTATTTATCATTACCTTTTAAATCAACAACAATTCCAAAAGGTTTGTTCATGGATAATGTTGATGCTGTATTTCCGTAATAAATATCATCACCACCTAGTTCAACTACAAAAAATTGCTCTCCTTTTATTGTATCATTTTTTATTCCGCTTACAAATAATTCGCCCATGTCCGTATTAATACTACAATTTGTAAAATCTTCCGGAATTTTCAGTTCTTTTTGCATAAAAAACCAATTAAGCTTTTCAGTTATTTTTCGGGTTGCAAAAGAAAGTTTTATCAGGTTAGCATCTTTAATTAAATCTACTGAGATCAATTCATTTAACTCTCTTTGATTCCAGGGTATAATTAATTCATCATAAATTTCGGAAGTAAAAAAGGCGGATCTAATTTTTAAATATTCCTGAACTGGTTTTGAGAATTGTTCAAAAATTATTTTTGCTTCTTCAATAGAATAGAGTATTTCAATTATTCCTTTTCTAAAAGAGAAGGGCAATTTTTCCCATTGCTCTTTATGAATAATTTCGAACTCTGAAATTTCAAAATACTTATCCAAATCGTTCTGGTTTCTAATACTTTTCCCTTTATCCACATCAGCAAGTGGAGGACCAAAGCCACCAGCGCTTGAACTTAGCAACTGATATGAATAATGAAACAAACTCTGAATATTGTTTTTTGAATAAACAAAAGACTGTGTTGCTGAGTTTGAGAATTCAGGTATTTTATTTACATTTTCAAATAAATATTGCGTAAACGGCAGAGTATATTTTACTGATTGTAAGGCACATATATATGAATAATCAATATTTTTAATACTTAACTTACAATTATCTTCAGTAGAGTTTTTATTATGCTCAATTTGAGGTTTATTACAAGCAATTGAACTTACTAATAACAATAAAATAATATTTATCGAGTTCCATAACATATTTTCAATTTTAAAAATGGAATTCTTGAAACTCAGTTATATCAGGCCTTCCCGGTGCAAGATAAAGTATAGGTTTTTCTGATAATTTCATAATTAAGCAACCATAAGTATATTTATTTGAAATTTTCTCTAAGTCAGATTCAGTGTTACTCAATATGGATTTAATGCTTTTATAATTTAGTAAATAGTTGTTCTCAACAATTTTATCGTAGGCTAAATAATATCTTGGACAAAAATATGGGTCATCAACCGTTTTATTGTACTCGGCCAATTTTTCAATAAAATTCTTATTAAAATCCCTGTTTTCAATTGAAAAATTTGTGTGCAGGCAAATGTTTTTGTTTTCAAAAGGATAAAATTCAGATTTTTGATTTGCAGAACATTCAAAACATCTTACATTATTCAAGCCTCCAATTATAAAGCATTGAGGTATTGAAACTTGTACTTTTTCAATAAATTTGAAAGCATTTTCTTCGCTATGCTGTTTCAAAATACAACGAACAATAAAAGAAACAGGCAAACCAGATTTTGAATAGTTAAGCATTGACATTGACAAACAAGTTATTCCTAAACTATTTGAATTTAAGCCTGTAAGACCTATAAACCCAGGAAAAGTATACACAAAACTTTGTGTTGCTGTAACATTATTTGTAATATGTAATAAAACCGGATTCCCATGCAAAAATAATGGTGGGTCCATATTTTGCGACACAAATGTTGGTGTACTATCATTCCTGGCCAAACCTATTGAAGTGCAGTGTTTACCAGACAATTCATTTGATAAAACATCAATTTCTTCACTCATTTGAAAGGCTAGTATTGTATTGTATTCAATGCCTGAACCTTCCGCAATTCCTTTAATTTCTTCTAAAAGTTCAGGGCAATATTTATTAATTGTATCAACATATGTTACCGATTTAAAAAAACTATCTATAAGTTGATCAACCTCATTGTTATATGATTTTTCAACTTCAATTTTCCAACGTTCTATTATGTCTTCAATTTCACTTTTCAAAAATTTACCATGAGCAAATCCTTGCTGGAAGGGCGAACCATTCAGATGCAAAATTGTAAGGTTTTCATTTTTTTCAATTCTACTTCTTTCTTTGCATGAAAATGTAAGGAAAATCGTTAACAGTAAAAATGAATAAAATAATGTTTTCATCAGACCAAAGTTGTTTTTGATTAATATCAAATTAAAAATAATATTATATGCTGTTTTATCTACACATTTTTTTATGAAGTAAAAATTGAAAAAATGATGCAAAACCCGCTGCAATTGAGGTAGAATATCTATCTATTTTAATATTTCCTTGGCTCATAATTTGTTTAAATACAGGTAGTTTATAATGATTTATAATCCATGCAAAATCTTTTTATTCATTTGTAATAAATTTTAATGCTTCATTGATATAATAGTTTTCATTATCAGGATATTGATGTTCCATGTCTTTAACAATATGGTATTTATATTCAAAATTTGCCAAGTCGAAGATTTCTGTCATTTGCTTTTGTTTAGGTAAATAATGATCATTTTCACCACCGACTATAAAGCCTCTAACTGTTTCATTCCGTTGTTTTACTATGTCAGGTTTGATATTTTCGGAGATCCCTGAACAAAATGTAACAAATCCTTTTACAGGGATAATCTGCCTGAAAGCCAAATCAATTGCACATGTACCACCGGCAGATATTCCACAAACAATAGTGTTTGTTGTATCAATTTTGTATTTCGCTTTCAACTCATCATAAATTTTCTGAATATCATCATCAGTCCTTTTTTCTCCCGTCCGCCAACCAAAAGTTTCTGAATCATAATGACGAAAAGACTGTAAATACACTTTTATAAAACCCGAATCTAATTTATCTGAATGCCAGTGTTTTTTAACTCTTTCCAGGTTACTGCCACCACCATGAAAAATAAAACAAAGTGGATATATTATTGATTTTGACCAGTTTAATGGCAACTGAACTTCATAAATAGTATTAGCGTTTTTTATTGTATTTTCTCTTAGTTTGGTGTCTGTTTTAAAAACAGTGTCGAATGCGGCAAACTGTTCATAGGGTTTAAATCTAGGTAATGCAGGATGAATAAAATAGAAATATCCTTTTTTATGACCTGCTTCAAAAACAGAAAAGTTATCTTCAAATTTCAACAATTTTTCATTGATAAATATTTCTTCTTTTGAAATTTCAAAGTATTTGTCGGGAAAAGTGTTTCGGTGTATTTTCAAAAATTCTAATGCTATTTCAAAATCCCCATCTTTTTCCAACAAATTAATAGAATCAATATAATCGATATAATTTATTTGTTGAGAATAAAGTTCTAAATTTAACAAGCAAAAAACAGTAAATAAGATAACAAAAAGGAATGATTTAAAACTCTTTTTCATTGCCTAAAGTATATTTTTTCAGACAAAAAAACGACATACATCTATTGGGATTTGCTTTTTTTCGATGAAAGGATAAATAATTCGATTAGATACAAAAAAATAATTTGAACTGAACTCCATTATGCATGGATGAAGATTATTTTAATCTATTCGGAATTTCGTTTTTAATTGTTTCAGATACTTCCTACTTACGGGAATCATTGACTTTGTTTGTTTTAACGAAACCTTAAAATGTGTATTGTCTGTTTTTTTAATTTCTTCAACCTGATTTATATTTATAATGAATGATCTATGCACCTGAGCGAACATATTTTCCGGTAATCGTTCCATCCATTTTTTAATGGTGTGGTGCACCAGTCCCTTCAATTCATCGGCGATAAAAATTCTGGTATAATCTCCAAAAGCCACAATGTAAGTAATTGAATTTACAGAGATAAATTTTGAGCATCCGTGATTTCCAATTAAAATTTTATCGAAAGGCCCAAGTTCAAATTTAGACTCACTTTTAAAAGGGTTTCCCAATCTGTTGATGGATTCATTGAGCCTCTCGGGGTGAACAGGTTTAAGTAAATAATCCAGCGCATTTATTTTAAAAGCGCGGATTGCGAATTTATCGTAAGCGGTTACAAAAATAATCTGAAAATTCCTTTCGGTACATTCCAATAAATCAAAGCCCGACTGTGTCCCCAAATCAATATCCAAAAAAAGCAAATCAGGCTGAAGTTTCTCAATAGATGCTTTCGCTGTTGGAACTGAATCAGCTTCTCCAACAATATTAATTTGAGAATGGACAGCAAGCAGTCGCTTTATCTCAAGCCTGGCAAGTGGTTCATCATCAATTATTATTGCTCTCCACGTTTTCATATCTTTTACAATTGGTTAGCAATAAGGTAGCAAGCACAGTATTATCGTATTCAGAAAGTTTAAATTGAAATTCTTTATCTACAAATTGCATCCTACTTTTTAAATTTTCTATTCCAGTGTTTGTGCTATTATCATCTTCTTTTTCAGGATTAATCAATTTTCCAGTATTTGAAACCTGAATTTTCAATTTACCATTTTCATTGCCAACGTAAATCTTAATTCTTACTTGACCTTCATGGGTCTTTAAGCCATATTTTACAGCGTTCTCGATTAGCGTTTGAATGGAAAAAACCGGAATTATGCAATTTGTCATTCCTGCATCAATTTCCTTTTCAATAATTAATCTATCGTGATACCTAATTTTTTGTATTTCAAGATAATTGTCAACAGCATAAATTTCCTCGTATATCGGAACAAGCGATTTCTTTTCAACCGACAAACTGTAACGAAAATACTCCGACATATCAGTAACTATTTTTCGGGCCTTTTCATCGTCGTAGCCAATAAGTGCTCTTATACTATTTAATGCGTTAAACAGAAAATGCGGATTTACCTGATATCGCAACATCATCCATTTTGCTTGTTGGGCCAAACTCTCGGCTCTGAGTTTTTCCTCTCTCTCCGATTGAAGCTCGATTCGGTTTCTTACTATCGAATAAAATACAAAAACTAGCAGAAGAGGAATATAAAAATGCAGACTTTGGATAAAAAAGTAGCCATCAATTGTTGGAGGCTTATAACCTATAAAGTCACGTATGGCAAGTGATAATACATTGGTTAGCAATGCAAAAAAGTAAAAAACAATTAAAAGTAAAACTCTCGAAAAGATCGATTTAAAATACCGCCTATACCTCTGGATTAAAAAAATTAATATCCCTGATACAATTAAAACTGAAACTGCCTCTGTTCCTCGAACTATTAATGGTATTTCAATTCCCGGGCTGTTTTTAGGGTTTTTCGACCACTGAACCACAGAGACTAAAAACCAGACAAATACGGCTAATAACTGCGACAATAATAACTGTGCTTTTATGTATTTGCTTTTATGCATCGAAATTACTCAGTTATATTTAGTATAAGATTCGCCTTTTAAAAATAACGAACTTTTCAATTGTTATCATTTGAGTTTATTCTTATGAATTTTGATAAAATTAATAAATAAACTTCAAAATTCGAATGAATGGGATATTTAATTTACTCCATAGCAATTTGAAAAAGAGGCAAAATGAAAGCAAAAATATGGTGCCATGAGAAAATAATATTTTTTCATACTATTTTAGTTTTATTGGCTGGACATGTTAATATGTGTAACTAAATAAACCATATTTTCCAATTTTAAAACCTATTTCAGGTCTATTTTCATTATTTGAGGTAAGGCATGGTTTGAGGTTTGATTTTCAGGGGGTTGAGTAGTGGCAGATTGTGTGGTAGTTTCCTGTCAAAGTACTACGCAGTTTGAGCGGGCTTCAAATACTAACATTTACCACATTACCTGCCATTACTATACAAAATTTTATATGCTGGCTTTCCTCCTGTTTATAATAAAATTAATCAAATTTATTCTTTTCCAAGAATTCAATGATCTTACTGTTTACAATATCAGGTTTCTCCATATTCAGTCCATGTCCTGCATCAGGGACTATTATTATTTCTGCATGTGGTATTGCTTTTTGGGCGTTTGCTTTAAAAATCTCGGGCTCATGGTAGAGAATTGGTTTACCACCTGCCATTATTAAAACTGGGATTTGAATCATTGTCAATTCTTCAGGTTCATAAATTCTGTGCTGAGGAACATCAAACATTTTAGTTGAACCAAACTCAATTACATCAAGCATATGTTCTGTCCAAATATCCATTTGTTCATTAGAATAGCCTCCTCCTAACCAATCCAAAAATTTGGAATATTTTGTTCTGTTTGGAAAAAACATGAAATATTTAAATCCTTTCCACGCAATCCCGCCGTTCATTGGCATAAATGTTTCTGATGGGTCGAGCATTACTATGGAAGTAATTGCATTTGGGGTTTCTCGTGCCAAGGATAAAGAAAGCCAACTGCTGTATGATACTCCCATTAAAGCAACGCTATCTAGTTTGTAGTGAGTTACTATCTGATTGAACCAGTTTTTATAATCATTAAACTCAGTTATAGCTTTACCGCCGGGTTGACTTTTCCCGCCATAATTTATCATGTCGAGTGTATAAACTTTAAAATGTTTAGAAAGTTCGCCAACATTTGGGAACCACATTGATGCATCTCCAAATAAACCAGGCAGTATAATTAGAGTTTTCTTATTTTCTTCTCCTGATATTATTACATGAGATTTGCCATAATCCGTTTCCACAAATTCTTCAGTATATTTAACATCCCAAAGTTCCATTGATTTATCGTAACTCTTATATGCAATTTCTTTTCCTTGAGGGCTTTTGTATAATGAAGTAGGGGCTGTTAATTTTTTTTTCGACGAACAACTTGCTGTAATGCTTAATAATGCTGCAAGACTAAGTGTTATACAATCAATCATTTTCATTTTATCAAATTTTATCTGTTATGCATTAGTTTAATTCACTTAATACTCTTTTTACTAAATCATCAGCATCAGCATCTGACAGCCTGTAGGCTTCAAGTTGTTTACGACTTGGTTTTGGATTTGCAGGGAGTATTTCGCTTATAAGAGGATTTAATACAAGCCTGGGCACTAATCCGGTTCTTTGTATCAATTCCTTTTCCAGATTTGGAACTTTACCATCGGCTCCTGCACTTAATGTTATAAGGGAATAGTTTTCTGTTTTTCCGTTCAAATCTTTAAACAATGCTCTCAATGGAGTTGCAATTTTGCCGAACCAAACAGGTGCAACAAAAATCAGATTTTCATAAAGTTCGAATTGTTTTTCAAGTGCTTTAATCGACGGAATCCGATTAAATAGTACATCTAAAAGAATGGTAAGAACAGTTCTGTTTTTCTTTTCTTCCAATACAGAAAAGTCAGCGTTTAAAGTTTGGGCAATTTTTTTTGCTAATTTCCCGTTGTTCCCAGTAAATGAATACGATATGACAAGTGTTTTCATGTTTTAAATATTTTCTTACAAAAATAAGATGGTTTTATTTATTGATTGTTTGACATAAATCAAAAACAAGCAGTTCTATCTTACATTTTTTAATTTTAGTGCATAATCTTTAAGACTCATATTGGGTCTTCCTAATATGTTATAGGTACCAAATTCCTCAACTAAATATGTTTCTAATGACTTGGTAAAATAATCCGACATATGTTTCAGCATTTTAAATTCTTTTTTAAAAAGTGCTAAAAAACTAATAAGCCCGCTGGGGAGTTTTTTAATTTTTGTGTTTTTATCGTAAACAGAAAAGAATATTCTCGCTGCTTCAGGATGTTTGATTCCTTCTGTTCCTTGTATTGGGAATTCCTTATAGAAGGCATCAGGGTTACCGATAGCTTTATCTATATGATTTGAAAAATCAAGGCAATTTGTAAAATAAATCGGGTTTTCGGTATTGCCAATTACTGCATAAGTATTGTGGCGCTGATAAAAAACAAAACTATCAATAAACCAACTGCAATGTAGAATAGTATAAGGAATGCCTGACTCTTTTATGAGTTTATGACCTTGCTTGCGTAGCACATTGGGTATAAACTTAAATTTTCCGGGATACTGTAAATTATCCAGGGCCCCGAGACCAGATATACAAATAATCTGTTTAATAAACTCTTTATCTACTGCATTTAAAATATTTGCAACACCCTCTCTGTCGGGGGCAAAAGCAGTGTTTAAATTAGTAGTTTGTGTAGAAAGATTTAAATACAAATATTCTGTACCTTTTAGTTTATGTTTTAATTCTGAAACATCTTTCAAATCTGCTTGTTCAATTTGTATATGAGGTTCATCCTTGAATAGTCTGTTTGCTTTTTCAAGATTCCTGACTATTGCTTTTACCTCATACCCTAAATTGAAAAGGTTCTTTGCAACGGCATTCCCAATGTTGCCTGTTGCGCCAATGATTGTAATTTGTCTTTTGCTGCTCATATTACTTAAATTAAAATTATAATGCAAAATTATGATGAGCTGGCTGAAGGATTGTTTGACAAAAGTCAAAATCGATTATTTCTTTTTTCGTATTCTGCTTAATGTTGCAATATCTACACCAATATATGATGCAATATTACCCAAAGTTGTTCGCTGTAAAATATTTGGATGCTCTTTACAAAAGGTCTGATATCGTTCTGTGGCCGACATAATTTGAAAACGATTAGCTCTTTCTATCATTTCCCGGCTTTTGAAGTCAGCTAAATCCCGGCAAATAAGATTCCATGCCGGAATTTTCTCGTACAATTCCTTTTGCTTTTCGTACGATATTACCATCAACTCAGAGTCTTCAATTGCTTTTATGTTTTCTTTAGATGGAACTCTGTTATTAAAACTATCGAATGAAATTATCAATGTATTTTCGGGATAGAAATCCGATGTAATTTCGTTGGCATAGTCATCGTAAATAAAGGAGCGAAGCAGGCCCTTAGTTACAAATCCAATATAATTACAAACTTTTCCTTCTTGTAGAAAGAAATCATTCGCTTTAACTGTCAAAGGAACATACCCACTCATAGTCATGGAGATTTCCTCATCAGTTAAGTTGTACTTTTTTGCTATGTTACCGTCAATTTTCATTTTTAGCAGTATTGTTTCTTAAGTTTGTATGTAACTTATTTATATTACCACTAAATAACCCAAATCACTCAATATAAGTCTGATATGAACATCATTAAACTAAAGAGTTTTCATTATGGATTATTTAATGTGTAAAGTTAGGGAAAATTTATTAATTGATACTGAACTTATCTGGAGAATATTAGTTGTTGGTTTATTTGCTGGTTTTTCCAATTTTAAAACCTATTTCCGCTCGGTTTTCATTATTTGAGGCAAGGCATGGTTTGAGGTTTGATTTTCAGAGAATGATTTGGGTTTGTTTTATGAACTCATTGGGCTTAGCGGGCTAATTTTCTCTCCACTTAGACTGAACTTATTGAATGGTAGAATTCATGAATACCCAAATAAACCTCATTGTTTTGTGTTCATTGCTATCAACAGGTGTTCTACCATCAATATGTTATTAATCTTCCAGCTTATTCTTATTTATTATTTCAAAATCCAAATCCAATATGTAATCCCAAACTAATATGATAATCTTCAGGGTCGAAAGCAAATTCAAGCAAGGGACCAATATGAATATTTTTTAATTCAAAATCATAGGAAGTTTCTGCATGTAAAGCAAATTTTAAATCTGAAGGTTCTGAGTCTTCAAAAACTATCCCGGGGGCTATGTTAATATGTAGCGATTTAAAAGGGTTATAACTTCCTACAATACCTATTGTATTATGTTTGTGATCGTCGAAAACCCTTTCGTATGCTAATCCATATCCAAATTTTGAATGTACTATATTTCTTACCAGGTGCAAGTGTAAACCATAAGCATATTCTTTTTCCCCGACAAAGTATACTATTGAATTTGCAAGTCCGATTTCATATTTGTGATGGTCGTGATTGTGATTTATCTCTTGAGAATATATTGAAGTGGTGAGTAATCCAAATAATATAAGCAAGACCGAGTTTATTCCATTTTTACTATTCATACAATATTCTAATATGTTTTTGCTGCAAACATATTCTTAATTTTTATTTATGCCGATTAATAATTCCTAATTTTTTTTAAATCATTCAATAATAAACCAAATATTGAATATAAGTCAAATATTTTCGAGGAGTAAAAAAAGAATTTTAATTTTGGATTAATTAGGGTAAAAAGTTCACAAAATAATTTATTTCAACCAGGGGCGCCTTAAAACGAATATCCAAACGACATGGCAACCCATGGAACATCACCAAAGGAATCAGGCGATGTCGGTTTGAAATATAAAACAGCTGCTTTAAATAAAAAGCCATTTGGAGCCTGATATCTGTATCCTATTTGTGGGATAATTATTGTTACAGGCAGAGATATCCCCACTCCTACTTCAACAAAATTGCGAGAGTCTCCATAAATATAATTTGTTTTTAATATCAAATCCGCAAAAAAGCCAATACTTCCTCCCACAGAAATAGCATTGTTATTATTTAATGGGAGTAATCGCTCATAGTTAACTGAAGCCAGAATACCACCACCTCCCAATTCGCCATATACGGAGTTTTTCCGAAATGGGATAAATTCTTTAGTCCGGGATATGTATGAACTCCCTCCTTTATAAACATAATTATTTTTCTTTATTGCATCATATTCATAATTAATCACCTCATCGGTTTTTACTAATGTTTTCACCCAATCACCTGCCGACTTCATTTCTATAAAAATATGAGTATTGGCAACGCTGTCAATTCGGCATGCCAGAGAGTCGCCATTAGTAAGAACTATCAAATCGAGGTTCTGTGATTTAAGGGTGGCTATGATAAAAAAAACAGCAATAATAACAATGAACCGTTTCATTTTGGTAAAATTTGGTTTTGAACATAGTGTTCTTTACAAAGTTAACTTATCTAAAGTGCTTTGTCAAATGACTATTAAAATAAGATATGCCTCCTAATATTATAAAACAAAATATCAGTAATAAATGTAATGAAACCAAATAATCCTCTGAATAATAATTCCTTATCAAACTCCGGTTAATTTTGACGGAATATACTGATTCCATAAGATAAAGTTATCATTAAAGTTCAAGATTGGAGTAATAAATTAATCCACAAAGTGTAAGAACTACTCCTTTCAATCGACTATATGTATATTAATTACTTCTAGTCAGGCAACTATTTTTTAACAGCGTGCATATATATAATGAACACAAAATATAAGGTTAAGAAAAAAATTAAAAAAATGAAAAAACTAAATTTACTACTAGCAATCATCTTTCTTATAACTACGGGATACGCACAGTCGGCCTGGCATGAGCAAAATTCAGGAGTAAATAATTATTTATTCGATGTACATTTTATAAACCAATCGGAAGGCTGGATAAGCGGAAACACTGGCTTAATTTTACATTCAACTGATGGAGGAATTTCCTGGGAAGATATGGCAGCGCCTGCTAACAACACATATTATAGTATTTTCTTTGCTGACGAATATAATGGTTGGGCCACAGGATACGGTGGAAAAATTATTAACACCAATGATGGTGGTCAAACATGGAATATGCAAAATCCCGGTAGCAGCGAATTTTTATACGACATATTCTTCCTAGACGAAACTACCGGATGGGCAGTAGGTGGTGATAATGGAAGTTATCCTTCTTTAATAAGTCAAAGGGAAATACTTTATACCAATGATGGTGGACAAAACTGGATACACCAACTTAATGAGTCACATAAAAGTCCTTTAAAAAGCATACATTTTAGTTCATTTAACAATGGTTATGCCGTTGGAGAAACAGGAGCCATTTTACATACCACAGATGGAGGTTCCAATTGGACAGAAATTATGTATGATCAATCCTATCATATGCATGAGGTTTTCACAACAAATTCGACCACTGCATTTGTTGTTGCCTATTATTTAGGCTTACCTCACGTTCCTGCAATTTTTAAAACTACCGACGGTGGTGAGACATGGTCAAGTGAGATTTTTTCAGAAGATTTATCACTAAGTTCAATTTACTTTAGCGATGATATGAATGGCTGGGCATCAGGAGGTCAAGATGGCTCTTCTGTACTCTTAAAAACTACCGATGGTGGTGAAAACTGGGAGTATGATTACCCTTCTGGTGGCGATTTCCTCACAAAGGTATTTTTTACTGATAATCAAACGGGATGGGCAGTTGGAGAAAGTGGTACTGTGCTTTCAACTGCAGCATTTTTCACGGGCTTTGAAGATATTACACAAGAAAAAAATATAAGTGTATATCCGAATCCTGCCACATCGTTTATAAATGTGAGTCTAAACAATTCTTCGGGTACGAACACTAATTTGAGATTATTGAATATGAATGGTCAACTAGTTTATTCAGCAAATAATTTAAATATTGCCCAGAACGGAGAGCTACGAATTTCTACCGACCAACTACAAAAAGGAATTTACAATCTGGTTTTAACTGATACAAATAATACCTATTCCGAAAAAGTTGTTATTAAGTAATATTATCAATTAAACTTAAAATAAAAAGGCACAAAAATCATATGTTTTTGTGCCTTTTTTCAGTGTTTGAACTTTATCTTTTAAAAATACCATTTATCTCTTTATCAGAGAATTCATTTAAGTTATTTGAATCCGCTGATTTCATATTGGAGGCTGGCTGAAGTACATATACAATATCACCTTCTGTGATAATTAAAGTACTTGAAGTCAATTCAGTTATTACCACATAACTCTCTTGTTCCCATACAGGTACTTCATCCCAGGAATAGTAGAGTTCTGTTTCCTCAGTATTTTTCCACTTCCATTGTGCAATATTCTCAGTATCAGGGTCATTACTATAAGTAACAAAATAAGTTCCTGCTTTGGAAAACAATACAGTAAGTTCCATTTCAGTACCTGCTACGGGCTCATCATTTAAAGTAAGCAATTCCCAGGTCCTGCATAACAAATCTGTATTAGTTGTACTTTCCATTTCCTCTTGCTTATTTGCAGTAATATTAATTTCTGTATCAGGGTCAATGGAAGTTTTAAATATAAAAGTTATGCTATTATCTTTAATTTCTGAAACTATAATATTACCATAATCAGATAAAATAATTGTTGATTCAGAAATTGTATAGGTGCCAAATTTTACAAGTTGATTAGCAGTATTAGCATACTTAACAATAATATAATTACCGCTCTTATTAAATTCGAACGAACTGTATTCAGCCGAGCCACTAACTATCCATTTGGCGCTGATGGTATCAGTACTCAGTGTAACCCCATTGTTTTTTTCATCTTTTTTACATGAAATTATCACGGTTAAAACCATAATAATCATAAGAAATTGTTTTAGTATTTTCATTTTATTAATGTTGGTTTATAATATTAAAGCATAAAAATAAATAATTTTTTTAATACTGTCTAATTATTCCAATATTCGGTTATCATGATTTAAAAGACAAAAGGAGAAAACTATAATTTTGTTTATTGGGGCTTACTAATTAACTACTTTCCTTTAAGTATTTATGGATCAACAATGTGTTGGTTTAGCAATAAATTCTATGATGTTTTACTTAATTTTTTAATCATTCCATTAAAAATAAAGCCATGAAATGGAAGAACCAAATACCAATACAATCTTCCCAGCAATCCCAAGGGTCTGAAAGTAGCAGTTTGCATCAATTTATCATCCTTAATTTTGAATTCCAGCCAGGCTTCTCCGGGCAATTTCATTTCAGCAAATAATAATAAACGTCCCTCACTTTTATTTGCGTACAATACCCTCCAGAAGTCTAGTGCATCTCCGGTATTTAAAGAGTCCTCAGATGTTCGTCCTCTTCTTAAACCAACACCACCTACCATTTTATCCAGAAATCCTCTAAACTGCCACAGCCATGTGCCATAATACCAACCATTATCTCCACCAATGCTCCAGATTTTGTCAATACTTGCCTCCTTATTGTTAAGTTTTCTTTCTCTAACATCTCTGAAACATCCATGAGACGGAACCTGAATAAACTCTGAAATATTAAAATCAAAGCCACTACTTATAAAGGCGTCCTTCCAACTGGATATAACTTCGTTTCTCTCAATTTTACTAAAGGCTCTTTCTATTGAATCCTCATAACTTATTGGTTGAATACCCAATATTTTGTTTATCTCATCATCCTTACAAACAACTTCTATTTTCATTGAATTAACAAGTGCAACCGCAAGTTTATATGAGGTGGATGTTACAAAATATAACCAATAGGAAGACAGTTTGGGGGTCATTACAGGGACAATAAAAATATGGCGTTTTAGGTTTCTTATCCTCCCTAACTCCAATAACATTTCCTTATATGATAATACATCAGGACCTCCAATATCGAAGCCTTTATTATAAGTTTTTGTATTAAATATAGTTTTAGAAAGAATAATTATTACATCTGAAATCCCGATGGGCTGACATTTAGTATTTAACCATTTTGGAGTTATCATAAGGGGGAGTTTCTCCACCAGGTCCCTCATTATTTCAAAAGATGCACTTCCCGAGCCTATGATAATCCCTGCTCGTAAAGTTGTAAAATTGTATTTCCCTTTGCTAAGTTCAGTCTCAACATTTTTACGGGAAGTAAGATGCTTTGACAAAGCAGATTCATTTACTATGCCACTTAAGTAAACAACATGCTGAACTTTAGTCAGATTAATTGCTTCTCTGAAATTAACAGCCGACTCTTGCTCAAGTTGCTGATAATCAGAAGATGTGGACATTGAATGAACCAAATAAAAAGCCCCGTCGATATCTTTTGGGATTCTTTGTAATGAATCCTTTTCCAATAAATCCAGTTGTATTACTGTTACCCTTTCTTTAAGTGATTCGGGGGGAGAAAACCTGGTAACATCTCTAACACAGCAAATAACCTCATGGCCACCATCTACCAAAACCGGAAGAAGTCGCTTTCCAATATATCCCGATGCCCCTGTTAGTAGTATTTTCATTTTTTTTTAATTAGTTATTTATTGTAGATGTTTGTTGGTCATTCTTTGTCCTCCGAAACTTTAGTGAAGGAGGTCATTGGTCAATCACCTTTTAATTTTTAATTTTTAACTTTTAGTTTTTAATTGTTAGTTTTTAGTTTTTAACTGTTAGTTGTTTACCATCAACTTCTTAATGTATCTCTTTTTACTATCTTTTATCTCGAGGAAATATATTCCTGCAGAGATATTATTATCGAGATTAAAATTATAATTTTTTTTGCCTGGTGAGGATTGTCCTTCATAAAATATTTGCATAAGTTTCCCTGAAATATTGTAAAGTTTAATACAAATATTATCATTTTTAAACATATTAAACTCAAGTTGAAAGTGAGATTTTACCGGATTTGGTTTAAGAACAATTTCTCCCAAAGAGGATTCTAAATCACTAATGCCATTTATCAATTCAAAATCGAAATAATTTATGTTGAAGGCATTAGACTGGGCCACGACTTTCATTTCGTAATTTCCTTCTTCCAGTTGAACCTCTGAACTAAATGTCTGCCAACTTTGCCAACCATTTGTTGATTGATAGTTTACATAAGTATTATTGCTCTGGTTGAATTGTATCAAAAGAGAACCAGAATTATAGCCTGAAATTCTAGCCTTAAGGGCATACAAACCGCTCTGATTAACTTTTACATTATATTTCATCCAGTCGCCCGGCTCAATATATCCAACATTTAGTCCACCACCTGTATCGTTACAGGGCTCCGTTTGAATGCCTTGCATATCAACATAGTTTTCGGCTTCCACTTTTCCGGGTAATAAAATTGTTCCACCTGACCCGCTAACTGAATTATAAACGAAATAATTTGTAAAGGTTTTTAGCTGCAAATTATTTGAATAAATACCATTTCCAAAATAAGAAATGCTGATGTTGTCGGTTGAATTTAAAGAGTTGTTCAATTCTATTAATAGTTGTGATTCATCATCATTTGAAACACTAACATCTAATACATCATTGTTAATCACCTGATTATTAACCTTTATTTCTATTTCATTATACTCGATATCATATGAAGTAATTTGGTCAGATAAACTTAAAACAATAGTATTTGGAGATTCTGCAACGGCAGAATACAATTCCAGGTTTTGGCTTGTTAGTGCCGAAGGAAAACTTTGAAGCCCATGTTTATAAGCAAATAATGGTTCATAATTACTATCTCCGTAGTTTATAGGTATCTGACTCATTTCTCTGGGCCATGAATGGGTTAACTTAGCTGATGGATTATAATCGCCAAATAAAACTTCTGCAATTCCATCGCCTTCTGTTCCGGGCAGCCAACAGGCAAAAAAGGCATCTGTATAAGGAAGAGTTTCGCCTATTATCATTGGTCGTCCAGAAACCAAAAGTGTAATCACAGGAATTCCTTTTTCTTTAATGGATTTAATAAGATTTACCTGATCGTTTTCAATTAAAAGAGATGTCCGGTCTCCGGCACCTTCGGCATAAGGATTTTCTCCAATAACAACAACGGCAATATCAGCATCTCCATTATAGTTTCCATTTTCAGAATAAACTATCTCACTCGACTGTGCTATGCTTTCAATAGCTTGAAAAATTGTAGTTCCCTGAGTAATATTACCATTCGAGCCCTGCCATGAAATCGACCATCCACCGCATTGTGCACCCAAATCTTTTGCTTTACTACCTACAACCAATATTTTCTGATTATCCTTTTTTAATGGAAGCACATCATTTTTTGCACTAAGTAAAACAATTGACTCTCTTACAGCTTGACGGCCTACATTTCTATGTGCTTCCGATCCGAAGGAAGAAGCAAGAGAACTATCGGTAAAAGGTTTCTCAAAAAGATTAAGCAGGAATTTTTGTTTTAATATTCTTCGAACAGCATCGTCAATTCTGTCTTCACTCACTTCACCATCAATAACTAAACTTTTAAGTATACTTATAAAATAAATGTATCTGTCGGGCACCATCACCATGTCGATACCTGCATTTATTGCTCTCTTAACGGCTTGTCTGTAATCTTCTGTAATTTGATCAACGCCTGCCCAGTCGGAAACGACAAAACCTTCAAATCCAAGTTCAGTTTTCAAAACATCAGTCAATAAATACTCGCTACCATGTAATTTAACACCATTCCAACTATTGTATGATGCCATTATTGAACCTACATTATTTTCTATAGCGTCGATATATCCCGGCATATGTACTTCACGAAGTATTTGTTCGGAAACAACAGTATTTCCCTGATCTAGACCAAATTGTGTTCCGCCATCACCAACAAAATGTTTTGCACAAGCCAATACTGTTTGAGGATCGGACAGGTTTGCCTGTAGTCCTTGCACACTGGCAGCAGACATAATTTTCTGAATTTCTGCAGTTTCTCCAAATCCCTCATAGGTCCTGCCCCATCTTTCATTTTGCGGTACTGCAATACACGGGGCAAATGTCCAGTCGATTCCTGTTGCAGCCACTTCTAAAGCAGTAATTTCGCTAACAGTTTTAACCAATTCGGGATTCCAGGTACAGCCTAATCCTATATTATGTGGAAAAATAACTGCCCCGTAAACATTATTATGCCCATGAACTGCATCTACACCATAAATAAGAGGAATCCCCAAACGGCTTTGCAATGCATACGACTGATATTCATCGTACATATTAGCCCACGATTGTTGATTATTGGGGCTGGGAGAAGATCCTCCTCCGCTAAGGAGTGAGCCTAGTTTATAAAATGAGATATCGCTTATACTTTCCAGCGCTCCTCTTTCAGCCTGAGCCATTTGACCAATTTTTTCGTCCAGAGTCATGAGGTTCAAAACGCTGTCAACCTTAAAATCTATATCGGATTTATTTTGAGCCAATAGTGAATTAACCGGCTGTATATTCAACAATAAATACGCAAATAATAATACAAAATACCTCATAAAAACATCATTTTTTTCAGCCTTCGAAAGTAATATATTCAAAGCTATATTTTGGCAAAATAATACATCAAAAACACATCAATTTGCACAAATATCTGGAATATTTCTCCTTATGAGAGATAAAACAAAAGAGATATAAATAGTATAATAAATATTTATTTTTCTTCCTTTTTCGTGATTTCCAATGGTTTTTCAATAGACTTCAAATGCAAATCCATTTGAGGGAATGGGATAGTTATTCCTTCCTTATAAAGTATGTCGTGGACACCAAAAACAATTTCGCTTTTAATACGTAGCCATTCAGTAAAACTTGGAGTCCAGAATAAAAGTCTGAAATCCAGGGAACTATTCCCCAGTCCTTGGAAATACACATTAGGAGCAGGATCTTTTAAAATATCTTTATGTTCTGCAAGTACTTTTTCAAACAACTCTTTAACTTTGTGAGGATCAGACCCATAAGCTACCCCTGCAAGCACTTCAATACGGCGCTGCTGATCCGAGAGGGTCCAGTTAACAACCTGATTTGATACTAGTTCACCATTGGGGACAATTATATCGGCGCCATCAAAAGTTCTGATATTACTGGCCCTGATGCCGATTGATTTTACAGTTCCTATCAGGGCTCCAACTTCAATGGTATCACCAATTTGTATGGGCCTTTCAAACAGAAGTATGAATCCCGATACAATATTGTTAAAAATGCTCTGTAACCCGAAACCAATACCAATTCCGAAAGCACCGGCAAGCACTGTAATACTGCTTAATGGCATTCCTACAGCACTTATTGCAAGTAATACACCAACTGTAATAATTGAATAGCGGACCATAATAGCTATGGTATGCGGCAATCCTTTGGCCATATTTATCTTAGTGAAAATATCCTCCTCCAATAAGATCTTGATTATTTTGGATATGACTATTGATAACCAAATTACGAAAAAGAAAAGCAGCACATTTCCAATTGTAAAAGAAGCAGAACCTAATACTATTTCGTAGGTTAATGCATTACCAATACCCTCAGTTATTTCTCTTCTGATATTTAATACGTTCAATATTGCGCTAAGCCATATTAAAACCATACTGATATTAATAATTGACAGTATTCGTTTTTTAATTACTTTTCCATGAATTGAAATAACATTTAATTTATTAGCATGATTTGAATCGAAGAAGAAAGATATCATTCCATTTAAAATTATCATGGAGATAAATATTAAAAACCCGCTATAAGCACTAAAGAATGGCACATTAAGGGTTAATTCCGCAAGTGTTGTGGAACCATAAAATAATCCAAAAAAACCAACAATTGAGAATCCCAGGTTAATGCCTATAATAAATACAACTACACCATTAAAAAATGGTGCAAGTTTTTTGGAATGATAAAAATACCAAAACACTTTCCATAGTACATAAATTTCCAAAATAGCTGTAAGCAACATTATTATCATATAATAAATATTATCGGGAGGAAATATTATATATATGATATTCAGCACTATAAGAACACCAAAAATATTCAGGTAGATATGAAAGGCTTTGTTAACTATGGTTTTGGCCAACAATATAATTGGTAAAGTAATTATTAACATCAGGAAATCCTTTAAAACCTCCTGACGATTGGGAAATATTATTATTGATAAAAAGATTGCCAGTACGAGAGCTGAACTCAGTCGACGGGAAATTATTTTCACCAGGTATTTGCTGTAAATAGAATCTTCATCAAAATCAGTTTCTTTTAGTTTATTACTCAATAAGCCAATTAAATATATTAGAACGATTAATAGTATTATTTGAAAAACAACATTTAATATATTTTGTTTTAAATAGTTAAAAGCCTGAATTATTTCCGATTCATAAAATCTATTAAAGGGTTCAATAATTGAGGTTTTGCTTCGATTTCGATATTCCAGTGAGAAAACAGAAGGTTCATTTTGAACAAATATTTGGGATTTT
>JBFFLX010000040.1:0-24678 GCA_041554435.1 Bacteroidales bacterium | reverse complement strand
TTAAAATATGCTAATACTTTTTCAGTTTTTGTCTTGTTTAAGGAGTCATTGCTGCTAATAATCATTTCAAACCGAACAGACTTTTCGGTATAAACTATGTCGCTTATTATTTCTCCAATATAAGTTTTATTTATTTGATTATCAGTTTCCCTGAGAAGTGTATTGTTGCTAAAATAAATATTGAAAAAGCCTGCGTATAAACTTAATGCAAAAAAAACAATTCCGGTAAACCATCTCTTTCTGTAAGAAGAGAAAAATTTGGCAAATATTATTGCTATGGCAAGGAATAATACAAAAACAGCAATGGCCGGAACTAACCCGATTTCGATATGTGATAATTTATTCCCGGCAATTATGCCAAGCATATAAAAAATTACCAATCGAACGAAAGGGCGAACCGACCACTGCATTTTTTAGGTGTTTGCTGTAAAAATAATAAAATTTTCAAAAAGGCAAAACACTTAAGCAATATGTAATGGAGTTGTTAACTATTTATGTTGCAGGTTGCAGGGTGCAAGTTTGATTAGTCTGAACCTGTAACTTGTCACATGCAACTTGCAACTCCCTTCTACATTAGATTCCTCTCCACATCCTTATCACCTCTGCCAGAAAGGTTGATTATACTGATGTCGTTTGGCCTGTCTTTTAATAATTTTAGGGCTAAAGCAACAGCATGCGATGATTCGATGGCCGGAATTATTCCTTCAAGAGAAGATAGAATTTTAAAAGCTTTAATGGCTTCCTGGTCGGTAATTAAATGATAATCAGCCCTGTTGCTGTCCTTTAATAATGCATGTTGCGGACTAATTCCAGGATAGTCCAAACCTGCTGCAATCGACTGAGTTGGATAAACATCTCCCTTATCATCTGACAAAGCATAGGAAAAAGTTCCCTGAAAAACTCCGGGTTTACCAAGACTCAAAGTAGCAGCCGTCTTGCCTAAAATAGCCCCTTCGCCGCCGCCTTCTGCTGCATGGATGGCTACAGTTTCATCATATAGAAAATCGCCAAATAATCCTATTGCATTTGAGCCACCGCCTATGCAGGCAAACAAATGATCCGGTAATCGTCCTTCTGCTTCTAAAAATTGCCTTTTTGCCTCCCTACCAATAACACTCTGGAAATATCCAACCATAGTGGGGTAGGGGTGCGGTCCTACCTGGGATCCCAGCAAATAAAACACATCAGGATTTTCTATATAATATCCCAGTGCTGCATCAACAGCGTCTTTAAGTGTTCCTCTGCCTTCATGAGTAAGTACCATTTCCGCGCCTAAAAGTTTTATTCTGCTCACATTCATCTTCTGCCTTTCGGCATCTTTGGCACCCATAAAAACTTTACATTTCATGCCAAAAAGTGCTGCTGCTGTGGCAGTTGCAACTCCATGCTGACCGGCACCGGTTTCTGCAACAATTTCGGTTGCACCCATATGTTTGGCAACTAAAATCTGACCAATGGTATTATTAATTTTATGAGAACCGGTATGATTTAAATCTTCCCTTTTCAGATAGATTTTCGAGCCCGCTAAATCTGATAAGTTCTTTGCAAAATATAATGGGGAAGGTCTTCCCACATAAGTTTGTAAGTAGTATAGAAACTCTTCTTCAAATTCTTTTGTTCCTTTTATTTCTTCAAAAACAGAAGCCAGATTTAATAATTTCGATTCTAAAACTGGAGGTACATACATACCGCCAAATTCTCCAAATCTTCCGTTTACTGATTCAAATTGGTTTACTTTTTTTTCGTTTTCTAAAATTGTTGTATTCATCTTTTTCGATTTTATGTTATGTTTAATGTATTTATAGGGTTCCAGGTTCATAAACTGATAAACGCCATCGAAAGATTACTTTTTTTAACCAAAATTGTATTTCACTTTTCATACTTAAATTTTTAATAAAACAAAAAAGCCGCCCCAAAACGGGACGGCTCTTAAATATCATTTACCAACAATTAATAAATCACACCTAACTATCCCTATGGAATAAGTTATTGTGCCACCACCAATTGTTATTTATTATCAAATTCATGAAGCAAATATATAAACTATCTATTTCGAAATACAAAATTGAAATATTTTTTTTTGAAAGGATATATTATTAAAGGTATTTAGCAATCTGTTAAAAATAACTTTCAGGCTTTAAGTCATTGAAAACGTGATTTCTGGAAGTGATCATTTTATCTCTGGAGAGTTTAATGTCTATAGTGCTTTTTATAATTTCTTCAGACTCTTTTCCGGCTTCATTTATAATATTTCCATCAGGTCCGCATATAAAAGATCTTCCTGCAAAGGTTAAATCTCTTTCGGTACCTATACGATTTGTGGTTGCAATAAACATCTTATTTATTATCGCCTGGGCTGGAACAACTTTAAATGCATTATAGGTTACCAGGTTTGAAGGATGGGCAATAATGTCGGCATTTTTCTGTGCTAATATTCTCCAGATCTCAGGAAATAAATAATCGAAACAAATAAGAATGCCAATATTAGCACCTTCTATTTCGTAAACTTCCAGGCCTCCAACTCCAGGCTCAAATATATCTTTCTCATTCATAAAAAGATGAATCTTGCGATATATCCCCATTATATTTCCTTTGCTGACAAGTATTGATGAATTATATAATTTGTCGCCTGCTTTTTCACAAAAACCGCTAACAATACTAGTGTTCAGTTCTTCCGATTTGCTCAAAAGCATTTTTACAAATGGATTGTTATCAATATCAAATGCAAAATCGAAAGCATATTTTTTGTCGGGGAAATTATAGCCTGTATCTGATAACTCAGGAAGTATAATAAGTTGACTGTCACTGCATTGAGAGACTAATTTTTCTGCTTTTTCGCAGTTGTAATTAATATCTCCCAGTAATGGAGCAAATTGTATTTGAGCCAGTTTAAACATCCTTATGGCCTTAAAACTTCAAATGTACCGTTGTCTTCCAGTTTTATTATGGTGGAGGCTTTTACGCCAATTTTATCCTGATGAAGATTTACAATATAATCTACATTTTCTTTTATCTCCTCACTAATTTCATTGAAATATTTGGCAGCAGGTTGTCCTGAAATATTCGCGGAGGTCGACACAAGAGGTTTTCCAAGTTTCTCAATAAGTTGCCTGCAAAATTCATCCTGAACAATTCTAATGGCAATTGTTCCATCGGGTGCTATTAGCGCTTTAGAAACGTTTTTAGCCCCCTTATAAACTATTGTTATTGGTTTGTCCGATTGGCTAATTAATTCAGGGGTAATATCCGGAACCTTCTTAACGTATTTATGCAGATTTTCAACTGCATCCAGCAGCAAAATCATTGTTTTACTTTCAGTTCTTCCTTTAATCTTATAAATATTTTGTACTGATTTCGAATTTGTAGCATCACATCCTATGCCCCAAATTGTATCGGTAGGATATAAAATTACTTTACCTTTTTTAAGTAATTCTGCCGATTTTTTTATTTCTTCATCAAAATTCATAAAATTTCTAATAATTGTTCTGTTTCAATAGTTGTTGCACAATCAAAATGTTTTTTAGGGCATGTATTAAAGCCATGTAAACCACATGGTTTACAGTTTAATTTCTTTTTTGTTTCAATAATTGTTGAATTTTTTGCCAAGGGACCAAAACCGAATTGAGGAACAGTAGAACAATATATTACTGCAGTATTTGCATCCATTGCCGAAGCCAAATGCATTGGGGCCGAATCGTTTACATAATTCATCATGGCATCCTTCATCAGGGCGGCAGATTGCAGAAGATTTAAACTTCCCGCAAGGTTTAAACTGTTTTTATGTTCCGATTTGTCGATAATTGTATTACATAATTGTTTTTCCTTGGCAGATCCAAGAAAGATTATTCTAATATCCTTATCTAATTTAGAAGCAAAATCTATCCATTTGATGACTGGATATTGCTTGGTAAACCAAAGAGAGGCCGGAGCAACAGTAATATAAGCAGAGGTTTTATATTGCGATACCTTTGCATAATCTTCCTGCAAAGGATATAGTTGCATTTTTGCATCCTTACAACTGCTAATGCTTTCAATAAGTTTGAGGTTTCTTGCAGTTTCATGAGGATTTCCTTCTCCTTTTCCAATTTCGTGTTTTACACTTTTTGTATAGAATATTGAAAGAGGATTTTTGTTGAAACCTATTCTGATTTTTGAGCCTGAAAGAGCAGTTATTAAACCAGATGATGCAAAGCGCTGTAAATTTATTATTGCATCATATTTCTTTTCACGGATAATTTTTATTAACTCCCAAAGACGCTGATATTTTTTTTCGCTTTTATCCCATACTATAACATGATGCAACTTAGGATGACGGCGATAAATACCTTCATAGCCGTACTTCATCAAAAAGTCGATTTTGGCATTGGGGTATTCATTGCTTAAGCATTCTATTAGTGGTGATGCTAAAATAACATCACCCAAAGAAGCCGTTTGTATTATTAATATCCTCTTCAATTTGTTTTTTGTGCAAAAGTAACAATCTATCAGGAGTATTTACACATCTACATCCTTCAATATTTTAGGTTTAAGAAATTTTTAATTTTCTCAATAATAAAACCCTTATGGATTATAATGAAGAGGTGCTCCTGGTCCTAATGGCAGTCCTAATTGCATCCAAATAATTATAAGTAAAGTCCATGCAATGAAAAAGGCAAAAGTATATGGGATCATGGTAGAGATAATGGTGCCTATATTAGCATTCTTATCATACTTTTGGAAGTAAGCAATTATTAAAGCAAAGAAACTCATCATTGGCGATATCAGGTTTGTAACTGAATCACCTATACGATAAACAACTTGTGATAGTTCAGGTGAATAGCCCAACTCCATGAAAAGCGGTATAAAAACCGGGGCCATTATAGCCCATTTTGCTGATGCTGAACCCATTGCCATATTTATTGTTGCCGCCAATATCACAAATGCTATAATCAGAGGGATGCTTCCTATATTAATACTTTGTAAAAATATAGCACCATTAATTGCTATTATTTCACCAAGATGACTCCATTTAAAATAGGCGACAAATTGGGCTGCGAAAAATACCAAAACAATATATGTAGCAAGAGTTTTAATACTTGCCGACATACCATCAACAACATCAGAATCGTTTTTAAACTTACCTGCAACTATACCATAGGTAATTCCCATAACCGCTGAAAACAGGAATAGTATTGATATTACTCCTTTAATAACGGGAGATTTTAAAATGCTTCCGTCGGGAGCTCGCAGGAATCCGTTTTCCGGTAATAAACCTAGTAAAATCAGAGCAGTTAATGCAAGAAAAACTATTAAAGACCAACGAAGCCCCAACTTCTCTTTATGATTAAGTTTATCGATGGATTCGGCTTTCAAAGGACCGTTATATTCTCCAAGTCGGGGAGCGACAACCTTTTCTGTTACCCAGGTTCCAATTATTGCCACTAAGAAAGTTGAAACAAACATAAAGTAATAGTTTGCCGTTGGATTAACTTCATAAGTAGGGTCAATAATTTGTGCTGCCTCTTGTGAAAGACCTGCTAGCAGTGGGTCGATGGTGCCAAGTATAAGGTTGGCTGAAAAACCACCCGAAACTCCTGCAAAAGCGGCCGCCATTCCGGTAAGGGGGTTCCTTCCAATACTTAAGAAAATTGTTCCTGCCAATGGTATTAAAAGTACATAACCAATGTCGCTTGCAGTGTTTGAAATTATACCTGCAAATACCAAAACAAAAGTTAAATATTTCTTTGGTGAGTTTATTACCAGAAGCCTGATTGCTGCCGCAATTAATCCGCTACTTTCTGCAACGCCAATTCCCAGCATTGCAACAATTACAATTCCCAAAGGTGCGAAACCGGTAAAATTATTTACCATTTCAAGCATTATCCTGTGAATTCCATCATGGTTTAACAGGTTCACAGGCTCTATTAACCTTGAGGTTGTTGGGTGAATTGCATTCCATCCCAGTTGACTGGCAATAAGGGAAATAAAAAGTACCGATACTGCAAATAGTGCGAAAAGTGTTGCGGGATGGGGTAGGGAGTTACCTACTTTTTCAGTAATATTTAGAAATTTGGCGAAAATTGATTGTTTCTTTCTCGTCATAGATATTATAAATATATTTTTATTTGAGTCGGCGAATATAGTAATTCTGGGAAATTGAATTTGATTTAAGGATGTTTAACATAGTGGGATGACGTCCTATTTTGTTATATTTTTGCAGCATGGAATTTAAACTTACATCTGAATTTAAACCTACAGGGGATCAACCTGAAGCAATAAAACAACTGGTTGAAGGAATTAGCAGAGGTGATAAAGCTCAAACACTTTTGGGTGTTACGGGCTCGGGTAAGACTTTTACAATTGCAAATGTCGTAAAGGAAATAAACCGGCCTACCCTTGTTTTATCGCATAATAAAACTCTTGCGGCTCAACTTTATGGTGAGTTTAAACAGTTTTTTCCTGAAAATGCTGTGGAGTATTTTGTGTCATATTACGATTATTATCAGCCCGAAGCTTATATTCCGGTAACAAATACATATATCGAAAAGGATTTATCAATAAATGAGGAAATAGAAAAACTTCGACTAAGTACTACTTCATCATTATTGTCGGGCAGAAGAGATGTTATTGTAGTGTCTTCTGTGTCATGTATTTACGGTATTGGAAACCCAGATGACTTTACGAATAATGTTATCAAACTTTTGGTTGGACAGAAAATAAGTCGTAATAAATTTCTTCACGATCTTGTTTCTGCCCTTTATTCCAGAAATGAAATTGAATTAAAGCGTGGTACTTTCAGAGTAAAAGGCGATACCGTTGATGTTTTTCCGGGTTATGCCGATCATGCTTTCAGAATTACTTTTTTTGGAGATGAAATTGATGAGCTTGAAATTATTGATCCAATACCTGCAAAACGCATAGAAGTTCTGGATAACATAACTATTTATCCCGCTAATATTTTCGTTACCTCAAAAGATAAAATGAAATCGGCTTTGTTTGATATACAGGGTGATATGCGACGTCAGGTGGATTATTTTCATGAAATAGGGAAGCATCTGGAAGCCAAACGTCTGGAAGACAGAGTTACCTATGATGTGGAAATGATGCGTGAACTGGGTTATTGTTCGGGTATTGAAAATTATTCCCGTTATTTTGACGGAAGATCACAGGGCTCAAGACCTTTCTGTTTACTGGATTATTTTCCGGATGATTATCTTACTGTTATCGACGAAAGTCATGTTACGGTTTCGCAGGTAAAAGCTATGTATGGAGGGGACAGATCGCGTAAACATAATCTGGTAGAATTTGGCTTCAGACTACCATCGGCCATGGATAACCGTCCTTTGAAATTTGATGAGTTTGAAAGTCTTACCGGGCAGGTGATTTATGTGAGTGCCACACCAGCAGACTACGAATTACAACAATCGGAAGGCGTTGTGGTAGAGCAGCTTATCAGGCCGACAGGATTGCTCGACCCTATTATCGAAGTGAGACCATCAATCAATCAAATTGATGATTTACTGGATGAAATTGAGGATACAGTGGATAAAGGATTCAGAGTTTTAGTCACAACTCTAACCAAACGAATGGCAGAAGAACTAACCAAGTATCTACTTCGTTTGGATATAAATACAAGATATATACATTCGGATGTGGATACTCTCGACAGGGTTGAAATACTTCGTGATCTGCGTCTTGGAAATTTCAATGTGCTAGTGGGAGTTAACCTGCTTCGCGAAGGTTTGGATTTGCCGGAAGTTGCTCTGGTTGCAATATTGGATGCTGATAAAGAAGGCTTCCTGAGATCATCACGATCATTAACTCAAACAGCGGGAAGAGCAGCACGTAATTTGAAAAGTAAGGTAATAATGTATGCTGACAAAATTACCAGATCGATGCAACAAACCATTGATGAAACCGAAAGAAGGCGTGAAAAGCAAATGGCTTATAATGAGAAACATGGTATTACCCCTACTCAAATTGTCAAATCAACGGATTCGATTATGGGGCAAACTTATGTTGCCAACGCTATTCATACAGAAGAAAATGCATATATCGAAAACTCTTCAAACGGATTGGCCGCCGACCCTGTTGTGGAATATATGAGTCGTAATGCTGTAATAAAGGCTATAGAAAAAAATAAAAGTGATATGAAAGAGGCAGTTAAAGTTCTGGATTTTATTGAAGCTGCAAGACTGCGTGATGAAAATAAAGAATTGGAAAAACTTCTAGATGAAAAGAAAATCTGATAATATGAAATGAGCATAAACTTTTAATTAATTTTTAATTAAATAATTAATAAATTTTAAATAGATGAAAATAAGATTATTAAACTATGCTATTTTGATTTTGGCATTGTCATTCGTAATTTCCTGTACAAGTTCTTCAAAATATCTGGAGCAGGGAAACTATGATAAAGCCATTTCCAAATCAGTAAAAACTTTAATGAAAAAGCCGGATAAAAATGATGAGATAAAAACTCTGAAAAAGGCATTTTCTTTGGCCAACAAAAGGGATTTGGATAGGATACGTCAACTTAAACTCTCCGGTCAACCGGATATTTTTGATAATCTTGTGGATAATTATTCAAATTTGATTAGAAGACAGGATTTAGTTGAAAGATTGCCCGATGAAGTCCTTTCGAAAATGCGTTTTAAACATATAGATTATAATACTGAACTTGTAGAAGCAAAGAAAAAGGCAGCGGAATATTTCTACGCCCGTGGAAATAAACTTTTGGAGACCGGAGATAAAATTGATGCCCGTAAAGCCTATTCTGATTTTAAAAGGGTTAAGTATTATTTTCCTGCTTATTATCAGATAGATAGCAAAATTGAACAATCAGAATATATGGGTACTAATAATGTAATTTTTTACATACAGAATGACAGCCGCACCGCCTTACCTAAAGATTTTGAAAATGAAATATTAAAAGTAAGTCTTAAAAAACTGAATAGACAATGGCTGAATTTCGACACCTGGGAAAATGAAAATATTAATTATGATTACGCCATTTATCTGTCTCTTAAAGAAATAGTTACATCTCCTGATCTGGTCAAGGAAGTTCATTATAAAGAGGAAAAAACCATACAGGATGGTTATGAATACGTCTTGGATGAAAATGGTAATGTGAAAAAGGATACCAGCGGAAACGATATTAAAGTTCCAAGATATAAGGTCATTAGTTGCAATATTATTGAAACCCGAATGAACAAATCCGCCAGAGTAGGAGGTTCGTTGGATTTTTATGATAACAGAAACCGTCAACTAATAAAAACCATGCCTGTATCAACCGAATTTGTATTCGATTATAGTACTGCATTTGCTCAGGGTGATGCGCGTGCTTTGAAGAAAGAAACTAAGATGAAGATCGGAATGAAGCCGGTTCCATTTCCCACTGACTTACAAATGATATTCGATACCAATGAGGATTTAAAGGCAAAGGTGAAAAACATAATTTCTTCAAACAGAAACATACTATTAAATTAGTAAAACTTAATTTTACTCATGCAAAAAGAAATAATACCAACTAACCGCAAAGCATTAAAAATAAACATCGACACTCCCTTCTATGGCTCCTTTGCCGAGATAGGAGGAGGGCAGGAAACGGCGCGACATTTCTTTCTTGCCGGCGGAGCCTCAGGAACTGTGGCCAAAACAATATCTGCTTACGATAAAAGTTTCTCCGACCTTCAATATAATTGTGAAAAACTGGGGCGCTATGTTTCTGAAAGCAGATTGGAAAAAATGCTCGACAGAGAGTATACAGAAGTTAGTAAACTGCTTAATGATAAAAAGCCCGATTCCTTGTTTTTTGCCTTTGCAAATACCATGGAAATTATCAATTATACCAAAACAAATTACAGCCATGGCTGGATGGGAATCAGGTATCAGTTAAAAAATGATGAGGAACCAAATACTGTAATTCTGCATATAAAACTGCTTGAAAATGATGCTAATTTACAACAGGCAACCATAGGTGTGTTGGGAGTAAATTTAATATATGCTGCTATAAATTTTAGCGACAGCCCAAATGAATTTATCCGCTCACTAACTGACAACCTCAGTATCGACAGGTATAGAATAACCATGATGCGCATGAGAGGTCCTGAGCTTAAATATGTTGATAATAGGTTGCTGGGTGTGCAACTGGTTAAAAATCATCTCACAAGGGCAATTATGTTCGATAAAAATGGAGATGTACAAATGCCCAGCGATATGTTGTACAAAAAAAATGTTCTGGCCTTCCGTGGAAACTTTATGCCCATCACTTATGTGGCAAAAGATATTATAAGAGCAAGTAAAGAACTTTTTGAAAAAGATGAAGATTATCGTGAAAATAACTCACTTTTCTTCTGTGAAATGACATTAAATAATCTACTTTCGGAAAAAGGTGAAGTCGACGAAAGGGATTTCCTCAGTCGTATTGATATGCTCAATGCCATTGGGCAAAATGTTATGGTTACCGATTTTGGAAAATATTATGAATTGGTTGACCTTTTTGCGCAATTTAAAATTAACAAACTCCGGCTGGTTATTGGTGTTCCCAGTTTAGAAGGCCTTTTCGATGAAAAATATTATACTGATTTAAAAGGAGGTATTTTGGAGGCTTTCGGAAAATTATTCCCTTCCAACCTCAAACTTTATATATATCCTACCATTAATTCGGGTAGCGATGAACTCCTGACTTCAAAAAGTATAAAACTCGATAAAAAACTTGATGCCCTTTACAAATACATAAAAGACAATGGTTTTATCAGAGATTTGAAAAGTAATATGAAAGCTCAGTTACATGTAAAATCCAGAGAAGTAAATAAAATGATAGAAGATAATAATCCTGAATGGGAAAAATATGTTCCTATTGCTGTTGCCGAGATGATAAAAAATAAGAACAACTAAAACTCTTTGAAAATTCGCGCCTGTGAAATTCCTGGTGCCTTTATATCAATATCCAGAAAATATCCAAAAGGCGTTTGAAAGGCTTGATAATCAGCATTTGCAAGACGTGCTTCCACTTTGTCAAAAATATCTTTTGTGATATGCGGGTCGGCTTTGGTTTCCGCCAAATGGGCGAAGGAGTGTAAAACTATTTTTGTGGTTTCATTCTTTTTTGCAGCCCATTTTAAGTTTTTAAGTAGTTTATTTTCAGTCGACTTGATATTTTCTTCATCTTTTTCTTCGGCATGAATAAATGCCAGTAAAATATTTTCAAACTTAGCTTCTTCATTTACTTCCGGAAAATCTTCAAGTGTTTTTGATATGGGTTTGTAATTAAATTGTGTACAATACATTAAAAGTAGTTTCATGGGATGATTTTTTTAAACTGTAAATTTACGAAAAATGCTGTTTTAGAGCCAATTATTGAAAAGTGTCAAAAGGCAGAGGTTTTACAAAAAAAATCAGAATTTAGTATTGTCTATTTGAAATAAAATACTGTATATTTGCAGTCCGAAAAATGGTGGTTGTAGTTCAGTTGGTTAGAACGCCTGATTGTGGTTCAGGAGGTCGTGGGTTCGAATCCCATCTCCCACCCTTTAAAAAGGAAATCTCGTTGAGGTTTCCTTTTTTTATGTTAACTCAAAACCCATAAAATAGCAGATTCCAGAGTGCTAAAAGGTCTTGAAATATATCCATCATCATTTGTGCTAACCAGTACCGGTATTACTATATCTTTGGGATGCACAGTGATAATTGCAATTTTTTTACCGCCAAATACTTCCAGATGTTTCTTATAGAAATTAGGAATGGTGGTATGTTTGTCAACATCAAAGTTAAATCTTGCATTTTGATAATCCAGGATGAAGCCCTTTACATTTTTGGGGATTAATTTTTTTTTAAAAGCATATTCCCAGGATGATTCAATGTCTTCAATATCAATAGGTCCGTAATAATATTTAAACATAATCCCAAAAGAATCATCAAATTGGTACTTAAATTTTCTATCCATTGACATCAGGAATTAATTGATACCTGTTTTGAGTTGTAAATATAAGGAAAATAGTTATTTATGAATGCGAAATAGACTGATTAAAAAATATTAGTTTCAGTTTTATTATTTGTCTCATATTATTCAGGCTTATTTTTATTACAGTAAAAATTAGTCTTTATATGTATAATTCGAAAGTTTGTAAGCGTAAATATTGGTTAGACTTAATACTTAATTAATTGATGTTTAGTTTTTTGCGTAAACTTGTTTCTCTGCTTAAAAGCATATTTTGATAAACTTGCATATTTGACTTTGCATAATCAGCCATTTCAAAAGCTTTACTTTTATCTTGTTCAAAATAATTGGTTTTATCCTTATTCCTGTATTTGTACAATTGCAAATTATTGTCGCTTTTCATAATGCAGAAATACATTGAGTCGATTATCCCGATTTTATCATCATCATTGATAATGGTATATTTTCTTTTTTCATTAATCAGGTCAATGCCAAGTGTATTATTCACATAGGTTTGTTTAAGTAATCCCATTAATGTTGGGTAGATATCAATTTGGCTTCCAATGTTACTGTATTGTTTATTTGATTTGAAGATCTTAGGAGCGTAAAAAATTAACGGACTGTGAAAATAGTTTAACGGAATATCATAAATAGCATTAATTGGTGCTCCATGGTCGGCAATAAAAATAAAAATTGTATTGTCAAACCATTCTTCCTTTGAGGCCAATTGTATAAATCTATGTAATGACCAATCAGCATACTCCACAATTTGGTCCTTTATATCACTATTTTTTGGATGAAAATATTGCGGGATGTAAAATGGCCCGTGATCGCTGGCAGTCATAAATGTGACAAAAAATGGCTTGTCTTTTTTAGCAAGTTTACTTATCTCCGGGATAGAATATCTGAACATATAATCGTCGGGTACACCTAAGGTTGTTTTCGCTTCAGACAAAGGATAATCGGCCTGACTTATAATATTTTGAAAATCGTTAGCTCTTAAAAAACCTTCAACATTATCGAATTGGCTATCGTGGGTCGTAAAATATGTTGTTGAATATCCATTGTTTATAAGCGTGCTACTAATTCCATCATATTTATGTATGTTCTTCATAGTATGTTGACGATACAATGCAGGAAATGAAAAAAGTGTACTAAAAACACCATTAAATGTATGTTTGCCAGCTGTATAAATATTTTCAAAGTAAATTGAATTATACGATAAACTGTCGAGAAAAGGAGTTAAGTTCTTGTTGTTGCCGTACCGACTCATTTTTGCTGCACTCATACCCTCCATTATAATAATTACAACATTGGGTTTTGAATTCTGAATTGTATCAATTTGTATCTTCCTAGCAATGGGTGAACTATATTCAGGATTTTTAATTTTTAGATAATGTTGAACTTTTTCAATTGCCTCTTGATCATCCATTAGGTGAAGTTCTTTATTATCTTTATTAAAACTGTCAAGATAAGAACGCATAAGCGTAAAAACAGGATTTAACCCAAGTTTGTTTAAGAATGAATTATTTGAAAAATAGGCGGTTCCAATTTGAATTGGGGATTTTTCCTGAACTCTTCCTCTAATTCCAACAAACATTACGGTTAAGAATAATAAAGAAATAACTGTATTAATTGCAATATTAATTTTAGCTGATTCTTTTTTATGTGCAAAAATCTTTCTCAGCAGAAAATAGAATAGTATTACAAGTATAAAAAACGGGATAACAATCAGAAAATACCTGGGCTCCTGAATTATCATTGATACAACAAAATCGAAATTTTCTATCCATTCGAAAGCACCAATTGAAAAGCGGTCGTAAAACTGGTTAAAATAAGGAATGTCAGCAGCAGCAATAAAAAATGCAATTGTAAAAAGAATAAAAACCCAATAAAAAATGACATGTTCAATAGTTTTACTTTTGACACGAACTATTTCTAATATCAATAAAACAAAGGCCGGAAGAAAAAGGATATATCCGGAAATTACAATGTCGAATCTAATTCCCATTATAAACGACTGAACAATTGTAAGAATTTGTACTTCCTCAAAATCAATCAGATCTAATTCCGTTAAAAATAATATTACTCTGAAAATTGAAAAAATCGTCAATACGAGTAAATATATTTTTAGAAATAAAAGGATGCTTTTATTTATTTTCATTTTGCTTTTGTTTAATACTTTGCATTTAATTGTGGTATCAAAATCATTTGGCTTTTCTTGGAATAATTGCAAACTTCTTCAATGGTAATTATTTAATATTCAGTAAGTAAACATAGTTTTAAAATTTATCAGTTTACCATAATTATTACTTATGCTTACTGAGCCATGAGAGATTATTATTTGAAGCATAAAATTAGAAATTAAATTAATAGTAAAAATTGTTTGAGTTTTATCATCCAGCAGTTCTAATTCTTTTACAAACTAATGTAACTTTAAAGAAACTTTCAATCTTTTAGGCAGCGAATGCTCATTCCTTCTGATTTTTTAGTTACACCCCTTGAAGATGTTGAATCTAAAAAATGAAATCCTCGGTAATAAGCATAATCTTGATAGTATGATGAAGTCCACCAGAATCCGAAACCTTTCCAGCCATAGAAAGAATTAAAATTATGATCGTATGAGCCTGAAGGTACAGCTGAAAAACCATACGAATCACTTCCGGAACCGTCTTGAATCCAGCCATTCTTAGATTTTAGTTTATAACCTACATCATAACCTCTTACGCTAACATTATTCCACTCAGAATCGCCAACGCCATATTGACTATCAACGTTCCCCTCTAAGATTTTCCATTCACTATCTGATGGAATATGCCATCCTGGCGGACATATTCCACGAGGTCCGTTTGACACTGAATAATTAATTATTTCATCCCATTGGTAAAGTCCTCCATATTTTTTACAACTGTCTTCACTATTCCTTATACAGTATTTTTCTATCACATCATTGTCTTGCATAACCTGTGTACTGTCTATTATTATTCCGATGTTGAGATTCTCTTTTAACCAACATTGATTATTTATTTTTATCGTGTTGTATATCTTTCCTGCATAATGAACAATAGGTTCTTCAATGCACGGAACTCCTTCGGAAATATTGAACCTATAAACTTCATTTGTTGATGGGCTGTCGCAAATTACATCGCTCCCAACTTCAACATTATTTATATTTGAATACCCTATAAATATTAATGAGTCTCCATAGTTGTAAGGAAAATAATTCACTACTCTTAAATTTTTAAGATGATGGGAGTTATCAAGAATTCCATGATATTCAATTGAACTTATGACATTATTTCTGTTACCATGAGCCAATATTTTAATGCTTTCAATCTGGTTTCGCCAATATGCCGTAAAAAGGAATACTTGCCCTGTACCTGGACTAAACATAAAGGAATGTAGACCTCTTTCCAATAATATTTCTTTATCAACGGAATTAGAGCCTGAAATATCTGAAATAAATAATTTTACTATTCCTTTTTCTGGAACATATATCTCTATTTTGGTGATGTCGTTTGCTGGGTTTGGATAGTTTTGAAATATTTTAAAGGTATGTCCATTATTAACATGATCCGATATTCCGTTGGGATAGTTTAAAGATAGCAACGTGTCTGGCCAATGTAAGGTTAATAAGCCTCCCTGTGTTACATTCATCACTTTAATACTGTCTAGTCTAGAAATTAATGAGGTTTGAGTTCTTGTAAATGTCAATTCAATAGTTGAACTTTGACAAAAAGCAATAGCAGATAAACCAAAGAGTATTAATGCAAAAAGTAATTTTGTTTTCATTGAATCCTCTGTTATTTTATGTTATATAAGTGATTAGATTTTTACCAATATTGAATATGTTTTTCAAATGTTTGTGGATATAATTAATTTTGAAATATATGCTACACCATATTGGATTATTAGTAAACAAATGTATAAATTATTTTTTTTAAGTGAGAAAATTGTTTCAATAATACAAAAATTGTGCAAACAAAAAAGCCTTCCATTCTAAACGTGAAAGGAAGGCTTTATACTTTAAAATATCGATTGTCTAGGTATCAATATTGGCATATTTTGCATTGGCTTCGATAAACTCTCTCCTTGGAGGTACTTCATCGCCCATGAGCATTGAAAATACGTGGTCGGCTTCTGAGCCATTTTCAACGGTAACCTGTCGTAAAGTACGTCTTTCAGGATCCATGGTTGTGGACCATAACTGCTCGGCATTCATCTCACCAAGACCTTTATATCTCTGAATGTGTATACCTTTTTCTGTTCCGTCGGGAGATAGTTCATTAACATATTTCTGCCTGTCTTCCTCAGTCCAGCAATATTGCTCAGTTTTTCCTTTTCTGATTAAATAGAGTGGGGGAGTTGCAATATAAACATATCCCTTATCAATTAATTCAGGCATATATCTGAAGAAAAACGTAAGAATTAGAGTTGCGATATGGCTACCGTCAACATCGGCATCCGTCATGATAATAATCTTATGATAACGAAGTTTTACGATGTTTAGAGCCTTGCTATCTTCCTCAGTACCAATGGTTACGCCAAAGGCAGTGAAAATATTTTTAATTTCTTCACTCTCAAAAATTTTATGAGGTAAAGCCTTTTCTACATTTAATATCTTACCTCTTAAAGGAAGTATTGCCTGGAATTTCCTGTCGCGGCCCTGCTTTGCAGTACCACCTGCAGAATCTCCCTCCACAAGATAAATTTCTGTAAGGGCAGGATCTTTTTCAGAACAGTCGGAAAGTTTTCCCGGTAAACCGGAACCCGTAAGTACATTTTTCCTTTGAACAAGTTCTCTTGCTTTACGGGCCGCATGACGAGCGGTAGCAGCAAGTATTACTTTTTGAACAATAGTTTTTGCCTCCTTTGGATTCTCTTCCAGGAAGTGATTTAAACTCTCGCTAATCATCTGGTCAACAGATCCCATTACATCGGAATTACCGAGTTTGGTTTTTGTTTGACCTTCAAATTGTGGTTCCTGAACTTTAACAGAAATAACTGCTGTAAGTCCTTCACGGAAGTCATCACCATTAATATCAAACTTCAGTTTGGAAAGCATGCCTGATTTGTCGGCATAGCTTTTTAAAGTTCTTGTTAAACCTCTACGGAATCCTGAAAGGTGAGTACCACCCTCTATAGTGTTTATATTATTAACGTAGGAGTGAACATTCTCGCTAAAGGAGTTGTTGTACTGCATTGCAACTTCAACAGGAATGCCATTTTTTTCACCTTCAATACTTATTGGTATAGGAATTAATGTTTCCCTGTTTTCATCAAGATAAGCAATGAAATCTGCCAAACCGTTTTCCGAAAGGAAAGTTTCTGTTTTTATTTCTTCATCATCACCATTGCCGTTTGGTCTCTCATCTTTGAGAGTGAGAGTAATACCTTTGTTAAGGAAAGCTAGTTCCCTTAGTCTGGCTGCAAGTATTGAATAATCGTATTTTGTTGTTAAAAATATAGTGTTGTCAGGAATGAAATGAATTTCTGTTCCTCTGTCATTACTATCTCCAATAGCTTTTACATCTTCAACAGGTTTTCCCTTATGATATACTTGTTGGAATACCTTGCCTTCTCTGTGAATAGTTGCTGTAAGCGTTGATGAAAGTGCGTTAACACAACTTACACCTACCCCGTGTAAACCTCCGGAAACTTTATAAGATCCTTTATCGAATTTACCTCCGGCATGCAGAACCGTCATTACAACTTCCAGTGCAGAACGCTTTTCCTTTTCGTGCATACCTGTTGGTATACCTCTACCGTTGTCTTTTACCGATATGGAATTATCTTCATGAATAACTACACTAATAGTATCGCAATGGCCTGCCAGAGCCTCATCGATGGAATTGTCGACAACCTCATAAACCAAATGGTGGAGACCTTTAACATTAACATCTCCAATATACATTGCAGGGCGCTTCCTTACAGCTTGAAGTCCTTCTAATACCTGAATATTACTCGCTGAATAAGCATTGCTCTGCTTTAATTTTTCTTTTTCTTGTTCTTCTTTAGTCATACTATTTATGCAAAAAATTTAACATGCAAATTTAATGAAATTTACTGGTTATTCCCCTATTTTTTTAGTCGACTATGGATAAGTTATTAACAGGGGTAACGGCCTGAAAAGCAGTGTTTTAAACCTAGTTTTTAATATCAGTTTTTATGCTTATGATTTTTATCAATTGATAATCCTTAACAATACCTTAATATATTTAGGTAAACTCTTACCTAAATTGCTTAAATTGAGAGTATAAAGTCATTAAGTAAATGATCTATATATTGGATTTATTGATTAGAATCTGTAAGAAATACCGGCCATAATTTGAAGTCCCTGAACAGGATATGAATAGAACTGCTGGTAATTATTATTTAACAGATTTGTGCCGTTCAAGAAAGCGCTTAAATTTTCATTTATACGATATTCTACTTCGGCATTTAAATCCACATATGAATTGAGTTCAACTTCCTTTGGAGCCAAGGCATTACTGTCGAGGGCATACCTTTTGCCATTGAATACCATTTCTAAGCTAATCTTTACCTTTTCAGCAAAACTGTAAGATCCTCCAACGAATGCTTTGGCAAGAGGTTTATGATAAGCTTGTTGCAGGGAATCAAGACTGTAAGCATGATATTCGCCACCAAGATTTATTTTGAATTGCTTGCCTGCAGTAATGGAGATGGATGCTTCTGTATAAAACTCATTTCCATCGTCAAAAGCAGTATAAAATTTGTTTAGTGGTCCAAATGGTATTTGCGACTGGAGTAAATAATCACCATAGTTTATATAAAAAGCCATATCCTCAAACGATCGCCACCCGGCTTTAATTTGAAATCCGGCATTTTGCGCAATACTCAACTTAAAACCTCCAAAAACATTTATTTTTTCATTCAAATACTTAAGGTTTGATACAGGTGACAAATATGGGTTTTCTGAGGTTAAAGTATAATATGATTGCTTTTCCAAACCTCCGGTTATACCTGCAAATATTGTGAAAGATTCGGGAATAACATTCATTTGCACCTCTATATCAGGATAGAAATGAAATGTAGAAGTGCTGTCGTTTTCCAGTCCCAGTTTAATACCTGCATTAAAATTAAAGGCCCCATAATTAGCAGTGAAATAAGGAGTTATGCCAACATAAAATTCAGATGAACTATTTAAAGTATCTGAATTTGAGTAAAAATCAAATTCACCTTTTAAACCAAGGTTTTGATAATCCAGCATATCAACAACATCAAATCCTTTGTGTAAATCAAAATTAAATTTTGTATTCATTTCTGAAGTTTTAAAACGATCGAAATAATAGTAAGCTGATAAATTTACTTCATGATGCAAATTGCTTTTCCTTTTATAATTACTCGAAAAACCAACATTTGCCTGGATCAGGTTGAACATTTGTTTTAATTCGTCATCAGGAATTGTAATTCCGGGAAAATTATCAGGAATATAGCCGTAGAACTTATTGGTATTCATGCCATATTTGAATCCTAAATCTAATATGTGATTATCCAAAAACTTCTGATAATTAACTTTTGCATGTGATTTTGAAAATTGTGAAGGTGAATAATTTTCAATTTTACTGAAAGATGAGTAGTGGTAAAAGTTGGCAATGAAATTATAGTTTCCTTTATCTGAATTCGAATGATAGAAATCAATATATGGACTAATCCTGCTTCCAAACCCAAGTTTCAAATAATCGTTATAAGCAACTGTCCTGCTTGTATTTCTGATGTCAACAGGTTTTATAGAATTAAGTTCTATGCTGGTATTTTGCTTAATATTAGGCAATTGAAAGATGAACTCAGTATGCTGTGCTTCCGGTTCAATAATTTCGGGTTTAGTATTTATTTTAAAAGCATCATTAATGGTAGGTTCATATGATCCTACAATGGTAACCTGCTCATTATGCTTTTCTTTTTTGTCTTGTTGTGCTTCTGCAATTGAAACCACACTTAGAACTAAAACAGCAGCAAATATATTTTTTAACAAACTCATGTCTTCTTAATTTAAATCATTAATTCTTAATTATCATCTTCTTTTGAAGGATCCTCCGGTAGCGGAGTCATACGATTAAGTTTACCCTGGGCTTCCTCCCGCAAGTCGTTGCCCTGATAATTATCTATTACACTTTGAAGCGTTTGTTGTGCCTGGAAAATATTATCTCTTGCGTAATAAATATCGGCAAGTAGTATAAACCCTTTTGCAACCCAATAACCATAGGAAGGATATTGCTCAGAAAGTTCATAAACAATATTTTCAGCATCGTCGAGCAAGTTGGATTTGTATGTAATCAGGGCCACCATATATTTTGATTCAGCTCCTAACTCATCGCTTGTTAGTTTATCTGTTATTTCAAACTCTTTTTTTGCATCGTTCATTTTATTTAATTGGAACAATGATTTTCCAATAATATAGTGAGCCTTAACCATTTGATCCTGAGCAACATTTTCAGTTTTCAAAAGTGCCTTGGCCTGATCGATGGCTTTTTGAGGTTTATCGGTGAGATAAGCCGCTCTCATAACTCCATCAATGGCTTCCATGCGGATATTCTTATCCTCTGTAATATTTAATACCTGCTCGTAATATTCGAGGGATTTTGAAAAATCCTTATTGTTAAAGTTTAATCGTGCCAGAGTTAGATAGGCATTTTCGGAATATTGATTTTCAGGAAATGAAATAATTTTTTCGTAATATTTTACTGCCTGCAAACTGTCATTATTACGTTCATAACAATTGGTAAGCATATTATAGGCTTTTAAAATAAAACCTCCCTTAGGGAATTTCTCCGTATAGTTTGTAAGATATTTTATGGAATTATTACAGTCACCGTCAATATAAAAATTCTCTCCTGTTGTAAATGTGAGGGAGTCTTCAACACTTGTCGAAACCTGCACAAAATCAAGACTCCTGGCATAGGTAAAATAATCTTCTATGCGCCCCATATCCATATACACATTTTCCAGAGTGTTGAGTGCTTCTTTGGCTTCCAAAGATGCGGGATATTTGCTTATAACCTGCTTCAGTGAAGAAATTGCCTTTTCATATTGGTTATTGTTATAATACAAAAAGCCCATTTTTACCAGCGACTTCTTCGAATAACTGCTTTGTGGCTTTTCTCTGATAAGCTTTTCGTAATTGCTTATTGCATGTCTTTGCTCATTCATAACACTATATGTTGATGCTATTTCGTATAGAGCATCGTCATAAAGCATTGAATTTCCGTGAGTTTTAACCAGTTCGTTTAAAGAGGCAATTTTATTGTTGAAATCACCCTTGGCACCATAACAAAATGCTTTTTGATAAAGTGCATAATCCAAATCTCTGTCACTTTCACGTAACACTTTATTATACCAATTAAGAGCATTTTCATATTTTCTGCTTATGAAATAACTATCGGCCAGCCTTAGCATGGCATCGGTTTTCATACCTGCATTATCATCATTACTGTTTAAGTAATTTGTAAATTGCCTAATGGCAGATGAGTATTCCTTTTTATTAAAATATGTGTATGCAACACTATAAAGTGCTTTTTCGTAATAGCCACTGGATTTGGAACCCGATTCTTTCAAAAAGTCATTATAATAATCTCTTGCGGCATTATATTGATTCTGACGATAATAAGAATCAGCTATCCAATACTTTGCTAGGGCTTTTATTGTTCTGTCAGGAGTGTATTTTAATGATTTTTTAAAATAGCCTATTGCATCAATATATGATCCTCTTGAATAATAATCAACCCCTTGTGAATAAGCAAGTTGCTGATAAACTTTTTGCATGCTTGAATTTGGTGATCTTGTTTTTTCAATGGATTTTAGAGCAGCATTATAATTTTTTGATGAAAGATATAATTGCGCCATCAGATCGTAGGCTTCGTTTATCCTGGAGTTATTCGGATTCTTTTCTATGAAATCTTCCAAAATTACCATAGGATCATTATAAGGATCAGCACCTTGTTCCATGCTGATTTTAACAAAATTTAGAAGGGCATCTGTTTTCACAGCATCATCTCCATCGGCATTATAAGCCTTTAAAAATGCATTTAATGCGAAGCGATGTTCTCCTGTATTGATATAACAATATCCGAGATGATACCATGCATTTTGTGCTAAAATTCCACTTTCTGCTGTAGCCTGCTGGAAATTATTAATGGCATCGGCATACTTGCTTTTATAAAGTTTTGTATATCCGATTCTATAATTTTCACCAGGTTCAATTTTTCTTCTTGCCTGATTTTCGAAAATCTGGAAATACTCATAAGCCTTATTGTAATCATTAAGTTCGTAATATGAATTTGCAATCAAACGGGCAATATCCGCCTGCGATCTCCTGTCGGCTTTGCTCATATACAAACTTCCCTCATCAATAACCTGCTGATAATTACCTTGTTCGTAGGCAATATTTATTAAATATTCGGGAATATATTTTTTGAATCTTCTATCGTTTTCGAGAGATTTAAATCCGCTAGACGCCTTATCGTATTCTTTTTGCTGATAATAAATATGTGACTTATAATATTTGGCGCTTGAAGCATAATCGCGGCTTCTGCTGTCCACTCTGTCGAAGGAAGACAGGGCTTTATTAAAATCACTCCTTTTCAGGTAGCAAACCCCCTTCATATAATTTAATTCTGACCTTTGTGCTTTGGAAAGATTACGGCTAGAAACCTTATTAAAAGATTCTAGCGCCTGACTGTATTGTCTTTTGCTAAAATAAATCTTGCCAAGATCGAAACTCAATGCCGGTAACCATTTGCTTTCAGGATAATTACTGGAAAACTCTTCTACTTTCTGCAGAGCATCTTTGTCGCCTAACTCAACCGCGCAAACTGTGCTGTAATACTCAGCATTTTCCTTTTCAAGATCCATGTTTAGCGCATTTTCCTCAATAAGCCTGTCGAACACTTCTCTGGCTGGAGCATACGACTGTTGTTCAAATAATTCTACAGCCTGTCTGTAATTTAATCCCGGGGAATTATAATATTCGGTCTGCTGTGCGTCAACCTTTTGACTAAATATAAAAAAGATTGGCAACAAACAGTAAATCAGTAAGATACGTTTCATTTAAAATTTGATTTTTGAATTCATAAAAATATTGAATACAATTGGCTCATACTAACAATTAATGACAACTTATCAACAATTATGTTGTTTAAACAACGGTAGAAATCTAAAAATAATATGAATGGGTGGCTAATTTTAATTTTTTCTACCTAATTATTTTAAAAAAGATTGGAGGTATAACTGTTTTTTAAGTTTTTTAATCATTTTTCCTGCTTTGTTTTTTATTCCTGTTGAAGCATGTTCCAGATTCATTTCTATAGCAGTAATAAGTTCTTGTTTCAAGTCGGGCTCCTCTTCTGAAAATTCATATAAAATATCCATACTCCATGCCCTGGAGGCGATGCTTGTTTTGGGTTCCAAAAGGTAATCGAAACAAGTATTGAGAAGTTTTGCTGAATGTGATTCTGGTATTTTATATCTGGCAATTATTCTCAAACTATGACGTATCAATGCTTCATGAGAGTAATTATTCAAATTGTCGATTAGTTTTATTATATAATTTTTGCTTAGAAGTTCGGGTTGCGCTTCCAGAACATAATCCATTATCCAGATTGCTCTTCGGGATAAAGGTTCCGAATCGCGGAGAATCATATTAAACAATGGTTTAAACAGGTCGGTATCCGACAAAACCAAATCGCGGGCAAATAATGTATTTGCCTTCGACATTTCTGAGAGAATTATTTTTTCAAGTTGTTTACCACTAATTTTCAATTGAAATACTTTTTGTCGACAGCAAACATTTCACCAAATTCAACTTTGGATTCTCCTACAATTTTAAACTGTGTGCAATAGGCTGGTAATTCTTCTTCATCCCTATGATTTGAAATTATTACAACCGCATCTATAGCTTGTTTTCCTTCTTCAATTTGTATTGAAGATTCGAAACTTATCCCAAAGGCTGAAATTTTATCATTTTCAAGTTCCTCTATACAAAAGTTCCAGAGGGCTTCAATTATCTTCCCATTTGTGGGAATGTTCTTTTTGTCGATTTCCATCTCCAATGGATGAACCTGTCCGTTTTTATCGGTAAAAGCACCAAACGGATATAATTCTCCTGTCTGGCTTAAAAGTTCTCCGGCATACTCCAAGGAATGATCTATAATTGATTGAATTTCAGCGTTCATGGTGAATATATTAATGATGTTGTTATAATGGCAAATATAGTATTTAAAGTTATAAGTGCCTAGAGTTAAAAGTGCACTAGAGTTCATAGAGTGCGCTTGAGTTCATAGAGTGCCTAGAGTTACAAGTGCCTGGAGTTACAAGTGCCTGGAGTTATAAGTTATAACCAAAACGAACCTGCCTACACAAAGTTTCGGCAGGCAAGCCATGCCTACACTTCATTTACGCTTGCGCCATGTGCCTACGCTGAAGCTTCGGCGCAAGCGTAAGCTTCAGCGTAGGAGCACGGCAGGCAAGCCTGATACTTGGAACTTGCAACCCTGCCTCGCCGGCAGGCAGGATGCAACATAAATTAAAGTGCCTAAAGTTAAATTTGAAACACAAAATGAACTCGTAACTCGAAACCCGTAACACGCAACTCGTAACTCGCAACTCGTAACACGTAACTCATAACTCAAAACTTATATTTTTTCCCATCTTCCGTAAGCCTTATCCCAACCTTCTCTATTTCGATGAGTTTCTTTTTATAAAGAGAGCCAATTGCTTTTTTGAAGTTTTTCTTGCTGATT
>JBFFLX010000039.1:0-24763 GCA_041554435.1 Bacteroidales bacterium | reverse complement strand
TTAAACCCGGTTTATGCAATAGGAAGCAAGGAACGAGCTGAAAATTGTATTAGCAAGGGTAATCCCGTACCGACATTACTCGGTATAGAGTTTCACCATTTTGGTTTCGACAAAATGGATGAAAGTCTTAGTCGATATGCAGTAGAACACTTTTTGAGGTTCTATTGCATATTTTGGGTTAAAGTAAAGGAGATATGATAAACGGACTATGATACTATCCCTATTTGCTTTTTCAGTTTGACAGTTTACTTGACATCAAAATATACTTTCTAACTCTGCACTTATTCAATTTTATATCCTATAATTGTTCCGGATAAATAAATACAGAATTCTGTCCGGGATGGGCCTCAATAAGCCCCATAGTAAACCTGACATAGGAGCGGGAGTATGACATTTTATTTTTTCTACTTGAAACGATAAGAAGCAAATCGGGTTTTTCCACTTTTAGGGTAGCAATTTCATTCTTGTGGAATTCATGTATTACTGTTCCTTTAAAATAACCTTTCAGCTCTTTTTTTAGTTCGGGTTCGATATGCTCAGCAGCAGTTTCTACTGTATGAAGCACAATTTTATCCTTAAGGGTTTTTGAAAGCAGGCTAACTTTCTGTATAATTGCTCCAAAGCCTAGTTCGAATTGTGCGTTCTGAGGTATTATCAAGTGGATGGTACTGCTATCGTTGAATTTGGTGCTCGGACTTTTTACAACCCATAACATTTTATTGGTTTTCGACAATACATGTGTAATAGTATTTCCGAATAAAACATCGAATGGTGTAGTTTTTTCATGCCATCCCAGAACCATAATTGTAGCCGAAAGTTCATGAAATGCTCTGGCAATGCCATTTGTAATGGTTGAATCAATTCTCGTGACCAGTTTATAACTATGATCGCTGTCTAAACTATCGACGCATTTCTTAAACACTTTTTTATTTCTTTCAATATGTTGTTGAACTGTTGGCACATTTGCCAAAACAGAAATACCGTAAATGGTTTTGTCCTGCTTGGGATCCTTTATGAAAGAAGCAAATCGCAAAAGGGAAGGTATATTCGACGGGTTGGAAACAGGCACCACAATAACTTCTTTTTCTTTATCCGGCCCTTTCTCAAACTGGTTTTCAGCGACTTTCTTTCCAAATATCTGGGTATAAGAGGAACTAAAAATACTGCTAACCAAAATCAGCACAACTGTGTGGTTTATCATTAGTTCATCGATCAGTTCAAGTTTATATCCCACAAGAATAATGGCTATTGCAGAAGCAGCTCTTGCACTTGTCATTCCAAATATCAAGGATCCTTCTATTGGCTTAAGTTTGAAAAGTTTCTGTGTACCTAATGCAGGTAACCATTTACTTAACAAAGCAACCAGAATCAGTAAAAATAAGGGAATAAGATTGGCTGGGTTTTTAAAGTAAAATACCAAATCAACCAGTAATCCAACGGATATGAGAAATACAGGTATAAAAAGACTGTTGCCTATAAATTCTATTCTTTTATAAAGTGGTGAGTCGTGAATAATATATCTGTTCAGCACAAGGCCACAAAAGAATGCTCCAATAATGGGTTCGATGTGTAATAGTTCTGCTGTAGTTGCAGAAACAAGAAGTAAGGCCAGAATAAAAAGGTACTGAATAATAAGATCGCCATCGAAGAACCTAAAGAAGAGTTTTGCCAATCCTGGGATTATCAGAAATACTACCACCCCGAAAATTGTAAAATTTATCAACATCCTCACAAAACCTGCAATATTAAAGAGTCCGTTGGCATAATCAGAAATAAACTGTAGTGAAATCAATGCCAGCACATCAGCAATTATTGTCCCACCTATAATCACAGTTACAATAGTTGTGGTTATTATTCCCTGTTTGCTGGCAATAGGGTATGAAATTAATGTGTGAGATGACAGCATTGCTCCAATTAACAAGCTAGGCAGGAAGTCGAGATTTAGAAGGTAATATCCCGTTACATAGCCCAAAACCAAGGGAAAGCCAAATGACAATAGTCCCAAAACCAAACTTTTCCCTTTATTCTCCAAGAAATCTATAAGATCTATTTCAAGGCCCGCAAGAAACATCAGATATAAAAGACCCATGGTACTGAATAAAGTAAGTTCCAGACTTTCAGGAATTAGGTTTATTCCATGTGGTCCGATAAGCATCCCAAAAATTAATAATCCTGCTATGCCGGGTATCCTAAACCTTTCCAGAATCAATGGTGATAAGAGAACCACAAGTATTATTACCGTGATTATCATAACCGGATCCTGTAAGGGCAAACTTATCATATTTGTTATATATTATTGATTGTGTTAAAACAAATTTAGTTAAATAAATGAGTTCAAAGTACTCTTAGGAAATATTTAACAAGTTAATATGCTTATACTTATTTGATTCATAACAGACACTTAATAATTAAGTGTTTTGAAGTGAGAATACGAGTGAGTCATAAGTCTTGCGATCCACTTAAAGTGATTGTGGACAGTTATTGCAGATAAAAAATTCTACCTTATTATTTGTAAATTAGGAATCTGAACTTTTCATTATTCCATAAATCCATCATTTCCTTGAACTTTGGATATTCAGTATAACTAATTGTTGTACTGTTAAAAGTAATTTCTCTTATAACCTTTACCTCATTATTATTTTGTTCAATACTTATACTAATTGAACCAAAATCGCTGCTTAAATTCTTCGCTATTGGTTTCTCAAGAAGTTCTGATCCTTCAGGCAGTACGATGGTATACTCGTATTTTTCTTTTATCAGTTGAGGTATTTCCAATGGTGACGTTCTTTCTTTAGTTAATATATTCATATACCACGAATCAAGCCCATTTGATGCAGTTGGCAACTTATAACGATTATAAACTCCTTGCACCTGAGTTGGATTTTCCATCTCAAATGACATTGAAATTTTACTGTTGGCCTGCTGAAGTTTCTCTATTTCAAATGATTTAATATCTTTTTTTGAAACTCCATTGATAATTGATTTTACGGTAGAAGAGTCAGAATAAAACTTAAAATACGGATTTGAATTATTTTTCAACTCAACTAACATATTTCCAGGAAGTTTATCATTTTGTAAATCAAACTTTCCCTCTACTTTAATTTCTGCTTCAGCAACTTTATTGAATACTGCTTTGGCTTTCGATAGTGATTTATCCAGGCTTATTATCGCATCTTCACCAATTGTATACAATTGATTTTGATTATCTGTTTTATCGGATGAGAGATAGACATCGCCTAATTTTTTAATTCGAAGTTTTACTTTAAAATCCTTAATGGTCATAAGATTACCAATATCGTTATTGTATAACGATTTAGGTATTACAGCAACAACTTCGGCTTTAAATCCGGCTTTTTGGAGTAGTGATGTTAGTAAGATTGCTTTTTCAAGTTCGGTGCCTTGATTACTATTCCAGGTGTCGATTGAATTTCGGCATTTGAAGCCGGTATACTCCAAAGGAATACTCAAATTAGCAAGGTTATTACTCACAAGCTTTTGTAATGCCAGGGCTAAACGTAGTTCGTCTTTTTCACTTTTTTGTAAATCACTAACAAGTTTTGTCATACCTTCATTTGTAAGGTAGTTGAAGGCTTGTTGTGAAATAAATTCTGCATAAGTTTCCTGAAGATTAATAGTATTAAAGATTAATCTGGGTGATGAACTATGGTTGTTATCCTGATAACTGTCCTTTGAACTTGCAGCTAATGAGTTAAATGTCCAGGTGAAGATTTTTTGCCCATTTTTATTGCTTACCACAGGCTTGCTGTCAATATTCAGGAGTGAGTAAGTCAACGATTTTTCCATAGGGATAATTACTCTTATGATCAACTCCTTTACCGGTGAAGACTCTTCTAATATTTCATCTCCCATAAGGGCAGGATAAAAACCTGGTTCTGAGTGAATATTATAATCCAGATTAATGGTTGATCCTACTTCAAGTCCGGTATGAGTAACAACCATTTCACGAATATGATTATATGCCGGTGAGTTATTTGCAAAACGAGGCAACACTTCATTGAATGCATTATTCGGAGCCATAATTTTTTTACCATCAGCCATAATTGTATAGGATGAGTTGATTTTAAGTTTTTGAAAATCTGTATTATAAACTATGAATGTTTCACCATATAACCTGTGAAATGCAAAGTGTGTGTGAAGTTTCAGGCTCTTCGTATAATGAAAATCCACACTACCATCTTCATTTAAAGTATATTCCTTAACTATTTTCTGAAATTCTGCATCACTGTTTTGAGAAAAACTAAGGCTTACAATTGCCAGACAGAATATTGCTATTATATATTTTTTCATCTGTTTATGTTTAATTTTTAATGGTCAGATGGAACTTACCATGATAAAATAATCATTCTCGTGCGCGTTAAAAAATGATTATTATATCATGGACGTTTCATTTTCCTGTTTTTATTTTGTAAGATCAATAATTACCGTTGAAGCAGCAAATCGTTTTTGCGATTCCACAACCTTTGAGAAAGAATCCCAATCCTCCGCATCATAAACCCTTTTACTCAGAATAATTTTTTCACTAAATGAATATTTATCCTCATCCAGATTAATACTACCTTCAAATGAGGCAACATCATCGCCAACTTTTTCCTCAAATTCGAATGGGATAAGTTTGCCTGTGGCGGGAAGTTTTACTGTTTCATTTAACTCAACAAGCCTTGAACATCTGTCTCTGAATCCAAATTTTCTTTCTTTGGGAGTATCACTAAAGTAGAGATGCGACATGCCTCTTTTGAACAAATTGGCTGCTACCAGCGGAATAAATATAATCTCGTCATCGGTAACTATTGCATAATCAGGGATTTGATAAACCACATTTATGTGAATATTACTTTCCTGATACTTATAAGGTTCGCCAAAATCTATCTTAATTATTTTGGCTTGAGGTGAAATACTTAATAATTCCTTCTCAACAGATTTTTCCCATTCGCTGATATAATTACTTGTGAACATTCTTCTTATAGCCGCATCTGATTGTCCTTCTGCTGTAAGCAAGAACTCCCCGCTGAGAGTTCCATCTTTGCTAATTTCAGAATTTCCTGTTATTTTGAAGAAGTGGTTTTCCGGTGGTGAGAGGGGAGTTTCCATTAGGTCGGCACCTTCGGGGAGACCCATAAGATAATTTTGTTGTTGCTCAGCGCTCGACCATAGTTCACGTAAAAACGGAACCCATGTAGGATCCAGAAGTTTGTATTTACCATTTTTTAATTTGACCACAGTAACACTATGGTTAAACTGGTCGGCAGGAATATAATCTATCCTGGAACCTGCCATTGTCATTGCCGGATAAGATTCAAAGCCGGCAGCCCTCAGCATGGTTATGAGCATCCCGGCCTTATCTTTACACACACCACATCTGTCGGTGAAGTTCATATCTCCACTATGGAGCGTATATCCTTCTCCCGGCCCCATGGATATTCCTGAATATCTTATTTCATCGGCTACCCAATGTGTTAGTAGAGATATTGAGTCTGTTTCATCCTTGGCATTTGCAAGGATTTCATCAACTTTTTTGTCTATTTCCGGAGTAGATTCAAAACTGCCATAGTCTTCATTAACTCCATAAAACCAAAGGGATTTTGCCTCCCAGTCGGGGCTTGTGGAGATCAATAATTTTGGCGCAATATCCGACATATCAACCATATGACTTTCGCTCGGAATAGGTAGAATATCCTTCTTGATAAATGTATATCTTATTTTATCTCCCTCCGGCATCATCGACGATTCAGCTTCACCATTATAGAATTTATATTGAATTTGTTTATCTTTAGGAACAGCCACGCTGTAATATTTAAGTAATAATGGATCGCTACTCCAAAAAGGTACAATATCGTAATAATGCCCTCTCATTGGTGGTATATATTGTTCATCCTCGTCATCATATAAGAGGGCATAGGTATAGCCTTTTTTGAACATGAAAACCTCAACTGCGTCGCCGGGTTCCAAACGGCCAATTTCCACCATCTTTTCACTTGCTCCCCAGTAAATCATCCTTGCCGGTGCAGGATAGTCATATACATCCTTCACATCAACTTTTTCAATGCTACCATCTTTTCGATACACAGTAACACCCAATATGTCGATGTAGGCAGAAAGAGGATCATATCCAAATTTGATTACGTTAAGTTTTTTTGCTCCCGAACTTGTTAATACCTTATACAAAGTATGAGTATTTATATAACTAAGACCTGTTTCCTGAACATCAACATCAGTACTGTCGAATATCATTAGCAAATCAGCATCGGGAAAATCCTTGCTGCATCCTGATTCTTTGATTAAGTCAGGTATGTTTGAAGATATTAAACTTTGGGCAAGTAGAAAAACAAAGATTGTGAGAATAAATTTCGATTTCATAATTTAAAATTGAATTTTGGTGTAAATATAATATTTCAATTAATATGAAAGATTGTTTTACCAGGCATTAGGTAGGAGATTCGGTATCATTTTTGGATTATGTCTCAAAAACTAACCCCAAGACTCAATCCTAACGGAATAAATAATATATCACCATAATGCATACCATCATCACTTTTTGTTAGTGGAGGTGTTGCAAAGAGCCTGAAACTAAACTTATTTCTTTCGAAAGGATGTATTCTCATACCAATAATTCCAAATGCCATATATTTAGGCTTGTAATTCCATGTAAAAAATGTACCTCCATATCCGGCTTCCAAAAACACTTTTTTTTTGCCAAAATTTACTGTAATATGATGCGGAATGCTAATGGATACTTTGGCTTTGTAGTTCTCTTCACAATGTATAAGTCCACAAAAATCAACAGTTCTTCCAACTCCAATCTTTCCTGATAAAAACATATGTCTTTTAATGGGAAATAGCCTTTCATAATTTAATGAATATAATGTGCCTTCCCCTAAAAAATCAATACTTATGGTATTTAATGGTCTTGAAAAAAGTTCACTTTTAGTTTGGGCAAAAAGTGATGAGTATATAGTTGATAGGATAATAATAATAAAAATAATCGTTATAGTTTTCATGAGTGTAGTGAGTGTTTACTTAATTCAAACCTTATTCTTGAACATCCACGTCAGTACTGTCAAGTATCATTAACAGATCAGCCTTTAGAAGATCCTTGCATCAACCTGCTTTTTCGATAATATCCGGTATGTTGAAGATATTAAACTTTGTGTCGGTAAATGAACAAAGAATGTGAGAAAAAGTTTTGATTTCATATTAAAAAATAGAATTATTGTGTAAATATAATACTTCAATTAATGGGAAGCAATTATGTTGTATGTTAATTTAATCAATTTCATGATTATTCATCGATTATCATTTATTAAAAGGCTATTGAAAATTTTAATAACTGTTAATTTTAAAGAGCTATTTTCGTAAATGGAAAATTCAGCACCTCTATTGCATAATAATCTGGTAAAGGATCTTTTTAATTTGTGGATTAACAGATGAAATTCCATATGACAGAGACGATAAAATAATACTATTGAATAAAAAATGAAAGTTAAAATAAATAATTCACAACGGAGTAACAGAGTTTATATACCTATCCTTCTCTTCTTTTCGCTTGCATTGTTTATAGGATCATGTTCCTATCCCTTCATCACGATTTCAAACAAATGGAAAATTGACTGGGATATTGAAAAACTGGATTTCAAAGATAAATATCTTGCACAAGACCTTCCGGAACACACTGGCATAAAGCCACCCAATATTCTTTATATTGTTGTTGATGATCTGGGAAAGTTTGAAGTCTCTGCCTATGGTTCGCAAACCATGAAAACGCCAAATATTGATAAATTAGCATCCAAGGGTGTTATGTTTACCGATTGTTATGTAAATGCTTCAGTATGTTCTCCTTCGAGGGCGGGATTACTCACAGGAAGATATCCTCAGCGCTATGGATTTGAGACCCAACCAATGGAAAGGTACCCCAATAATTTAATGTCATATTATGTAGGTAAGAATATTATTAATACCGGCAATTTTGAGATGGTTACGGAACCCACATATCCGGCAAAGAAGCAAATGATAAAGCAAGGTTTGCCTCCTACAGAGATGAATCTGGCCGAAATATTAAAAATGAGAAATTACAATACTGCAATAATTGGAAAATGGCATTTAGGCTTCGATACCCATTTAATACCAAATAATCGTGGTTTTGATGAGCAGTTTGGGTTTTATGGAGCATCTTCTATATACACTAAAACGCGAAAGTCGGAAGATATAGTGAGTTATATCCAGCCAAATTTCAGTGCTAATCATCAATGGAAAACCGGGCGTAAGAAAACAGCTAGCATACGAAGAAATGATAAAATTGTTAAAGAGGATCGTTATTTAACATGGGCTTTTATGGATGAAGCGATTGAATTTATGGATGCAAATAGCAGTAAACCTGAACCATTCTTTTTATACCTTACTTTCAATGCTCCACATGTTCCTTTTCAGGCTCCTAAAGAGTATTATGAGATGCATGCCGATGAAAAGGATGAAAATAAACGAGTGTATTATGCAATGATAAATGCCCTTGACGATGCCATTGGCAATTTGGTGGAAAAGATGGAATCGTTGGGATTGGATGAGAATACAATTATTTACTTTATTAGTGATAATGGAGGCGCAACATATACCGGAGCAACAGATAATGGACCTTATAAGGGAGGCAAGTTGACTAACTTTGAAGGGGGAGTAAATGTGCCATGTATTATTAGTTGGAAAGGGCATATTGACGAAGGTGAAGTATATGACAAACCTATAAGTTCTTTGGATTTATTTGCAACTGCCGTTGAAGCTGCAGAATGTCCTTTGCCAAACGACAGGGTTTACGATGGTGTTAACCTTTTACCCTACCTTACCGGTGAAAAAGAAGGTGAGCCTCATAAAGCATTTTATTGGCGTACCGACCATATACAGGCTATGCGGGAGGGAGATTATAAGTATATACTCAGTACACGGGATAATTGGGCTGAACTTTATAAAATTAGTGAAGATAAATACGAACAATATGATTTAAATATTGAGCAACCCGAAATTCTGATGAAAATGAGAAAGGACTTTGATAAATGGCAGGAAGGTCTACAGGAACCCGCTTGGCCACGAATAATGGATATTCGTTTTGTAATTGATGGAAAGAAGTATTTATTTCCTGCTTAGATGATGAGTGCTGTTTTTATACTCATTTCTCACACTCAAACCGGCACTCACACTTCTTCTGTTTGAAATCATTAGCTAGTAACTTTATATGAAATTAACCATGCAACTTAAACTTGCTTAATCTTCCCAAAAATCAGGTTTCGTTATTGTTCCTCCATGTTCACGGCAATCGGTACATCCTTTAGGAGGTATGGCCCTGAGGCCTCCATTTGTTTCGATAGCATAAAGTGGGTATAAAACAGGGTCAGCCCAAATCCGTTCACCGTAGGCCACAAAGTCGCTGATTGATAAGGTGCAAACAGAATAATGAAATTCAACAGGGTATTTAGGCCTATCAACAAAAATCCTTTTTTCATCAAGCCCTGCAACAAGGAAATAACCTAATACAGGTTCATCAGGATTGTCAACATTAAAAACATTGCCATGCAATTGATATGGTTGTTTTTCAAAAAGAGTTGATGAGGATGAATTTTGTTCTCTGATAATATCCCAAAATTCAAATGCTTTTTTATTTAATGTATATTGTTTTACCAGCAGACTGTATTTTACAGAAAGTTGTCTTGTTTCGGTATTTACGTAATTCAGTGGATAAACTTCTATTTTTGGAGTAGATAGCCCCTCGGTACTCATTGAATAAAAGTCGTTTACAGAGTAAGTGCGGTAACAATTGTAAAGCGAATCGGGACCGTGGAACCATTTCAATTCACCATCATAATACCAACGGATAGTATAATCAGACTGATAGTGATATGTGGCTTCGAGCCTCCACAAAAAATAAGTTGAATCTTTTGAAGCGGTTTCTGTTGTTACATAAAACTGGTATCCTGATAAGTCGTAGGGATAATTTGCATCCTGGCGTGATTCTATTTCTGCGTAAACCGATTCAATTTTTTCAGCAGCATTCAGTTGCTCGAATTGTGATTCGTAAACCTTTTCATCAGGAGTTTTAACCCTAAGCTTGTACTTTTTGCCAACTTCTCCTTGTAGTCCTTCTTCTTTAGTTTTATAAATTCCGGATTCTGTTTCCAATAAAGTTTCAGAATTACCATCTTCATCACTTATAATTACCTCGCAGTTTGAGTAAGGATTGAAAGTGGGATTATCAACTGCAGAAGAAATCGACAAACGAATTGTATATGGTCCGGGTTTATCGGTAATACCACCATCAACAACAAGCCTGTTTTCGTATTTGTTTATTTTGGGCCAGTACTCATCTATGCAAGAAGTAAGTAACAGAAACGACAACAACGAAAAACCGAGTAAAACCTTCAATTTTTTGGAATTTTTATATCATCAAAGATACAAATGGAAACACTGGAACTAACAACAGGAAGACAGAAAAATTAATAATATAGTTGCCAAATGATTTTGGTTGATTTATCATGAAACTGATGATTATTATATTATCAAAACTCAGTCGGGAAATCATCATTCCTTGTTGTATGGTTTATCAGATATAATATTTTTACTTTTATCAATTATCAGTAGTCTTGAATAATGATATTCGAGAGGTGGATTATCAGGATAATATGTGAATTCGGTTTCAATATATTTTGTATACGAATATTTGACTTTTATGTTGCCACTATCAATATTGCTATAATTAAAATCGTTGAGTTGAAATGAAACGTAACTCATATGCCCGCTTGAACTGCCCTGGTCACCTATTTTTTCAATAGATTTTATTTGCGCATTAATAATATTTTCTATTTCTTCCCTGCTAATCAAAACTTTAACTACATTATACGTTATACAAATGTAACGATATTCTGTAATCTATTGAAAAGTTTAAAGAGGACTTTATTGCAAGTTATTTAGGATGTTTTCGCCCTTTCGGGATTTTCATTATTTTCAGGAAAAAGCAAACTAAATAAAACAGCCATGGAAAAAGCCAATAAGTAACTGGCTAGTCGTTCAGAAACTCCCGTGACATCAACAAGCCATGTTTTCCATATAACGGTTGAAAGTGTTCCTGTAATAAGGCTGGCATAGGCCCCTGCTCTGGAGAAGCGTTTCCATAAAACCAATAATACAATAGCTGGTCCAAAGGATGCTCCAATTCCACTCCATGCATAAGAAACAAGTCCGTAAACTGTTTCTTGCATGCTAATGGCCAAAACAAAACCAACCACACCAACAGCCAAAGTGAGTAATCTGTTCATCATCAGCAGTTTTTTTTCCTTTATTTTTTTCTTGCTTAACTGTAAATAAAGATCTTCTGTCATTGATGAAGAGACAACCATTAGTTGAGATGAAGCAGTAGACATCATTGCTGAAACTGCTCCAGAAAGTAAAATTCCGGCAAGAATAGGGTTTAATAATGTCATGACCATTACGGGCAATATCTTTTCAGAATCTTTAGCCACAATGGCTGCATTTGAGCCTAATGCTCCTGCCTGAACCAGTTGATATCCAATAAATCCAATTAAAAAAGCACCAATATAAGCCATGAGTGTCCATGCAATTGCTACCCAACGACTTTGACGGGTTTCTTTTTTGTTACGCATTGCCATCATTCGAGTGAGTAATTGAGGTTGCCCCGTATATCCAAAGGCCCAGCTTAAACCGTTTAGGATCAAGAGACCTCCGGTAATACTGGTTCCGGACGAAACGCTATGAGGAACTGTATACTGTGCATTTAATAGGGTTTCGGCAAAATCAATATTATAAGTTGCAGCAATAAATAATGCAACAATGGGCAGAACAACGCATGTAACAACCATAAGTACAGCCTGAAAAGCATCGGTAGCAACAACAGTAATAAATCCGCCTAACATGGTGTAAATAGTAACCAAAACCGATCCTATAACCATTCCCCAGAAAGGATCGATATTGAAAGTGTCGTTAAATATTTTTCCGGAGCCACTAAATTGAGCAGCAATATATAGTACGAAAAAGAAGATGATAATTATAGACGATAACAAACTGAAATTTCGGCTTGTGCCTTTAAATGTTTTTGAAAATAATGCCGGAACCGTCAATGCTCCTGTTTCGGCTGTTATACGTTGAAGAGGTTCGGCTAGAAACAGCCAGAGGAAAAAGATTCCTGTAACACATCCCAGTGCAACCCAAATTGCTGCCATACCTTCGGAATATGCCAGACCTGTTAATCCAAGTAACAGCCATGCCGACTCACCGGTAGCTCGTTCCGACAATGCCAAAGAAATTCCTGAGATCTTTTTTCCACCCAAAACAAAGTCGCTATTGGTTTTCGAACGGCGGGCAGAATAAATAACAATGCCAATAATTATTACAATGTAGATGATAAATACAGTAATCATATCCTCAGGATTTCAAAAAGCTTAAAATTAAAAAAATCCTGAGGAAATAGTAATGATTTCGAAAAAAGGCCTAAATAATTTGGCTGCTTAAGTGAAATTCTATTTTTATTGGATATTCAGTTAATTAAAGTTTGAGATAAATACTGTCACTAAATTCTTTTCCTCCACAGTATTTTATTACAAATGTAATATGACTGTAATTGTCAAGTTCTTCCGGTTCCATGCCAGATAATAAATCGCTAATATTAATGTTGGCAGACAGATATGATAAATCTCCAATATAAACTTCATCTTCTATCCACTGTTTAGTAAACCAGTTAAGGTTGAATGGTTTTGTAAGAGTATTAACTCCGTATTTATCCTTCATTTCAATATATGCAGATTCTATTTCTTCAATAGGGAAAAGAAATAACAATCCTTCAGTTTGATAGTTAGGAGGTCGCGTTTGCCATTTAATATTAAAAACCTGGCTAGTGATAGTATCAAGATTAGTATCATTTATTAATGTTCCTTCCTCCCAGATAGATAAACTTTCTCCACCGGGATCACAAAAATTACCCGGATAATAATTAAATTCTGCACCATATTCTATTATTGTTACGTCACCACTTTCATAGCCACCTACTGAGCCACCACCTGGCTCTTCATCTTCAAGTTTACAATAATATGTTACTGAAATATTGTAATCTATGTTTGTTTCATTCACACTAAAGGGTAATCTCCAAACCGGTTTATCATCATGTGTGCCGTCAATATTTCCAGTTGAGACCATCCAAAGCAAAGAGGTGCCTTCCACCTTGCCGTTAAGTGGGCTTATTGATGATACCACAATACTGTCAACACCATTCAATGCCTGTGCCCATATAAATCCATTTAAATCTAAGTCACTACCTTTTTCCTGGAGACTTATATATGGTGTTACATTAGCACAGTGCTCAAATCCGGAAGAAGGTTCAGGAGTATCCGATTTTCCTATATCGCAAGAAATCAGGTTAATAACTGTTAGTACTGTTAAAACATTAAATAATAGTTTATGCATGATTTGTTTGATTTTTTGAATTAAAAATAAAGATTCTGTGATTATTTATAATTTCAATAGAAAGTAAGTAGTTAAAATCGAATCATGTCATGTTCTAGTCCGATTCTATCAAAACCCCATATTCGTCATATTCTCTAAATTTGATGAACTTACCTAATCCATCCTTATCATCTGGATCGCAATTATCGGCTTTATAAAGTTCATCTGAAGAAATAATATCATCACTAAAATATGCAACTTGCAGAATAGATTTCTCCGGGTCGAAATAGTATTGGTGAAAATTTTGCTTACCATAATGATCATATCTTTCTATCGAAATTAGTATATCGTTTTCATATGAATATATATATTCCGGATAATCACCCTTAAAGTCGTAATAATATACTTTTCTCCACAAAGAGCCATCTTCATTGTAAAACTGCCAAAAACCATACTTTTTGCCATCCAACTTTACACCTTCGGATGCCAATTTTCCATTGCTGTAATATTCTTTCTTATTGTTTATAATGAAAGATTTTGCTGCATCAAAAGGAAGTCTGTATCCGGAATTGGTGAAATAAGATCCATTTCCTGAACCTTTTGATTTTTTAAATGGGTCGTATAGGAGGTCGAAACTAAATTTGCCCATAATGTAGTTATTTGTTGGTTGGCCAATCGCACTAAAAATATTTTTAGTTATTTTTTGTGAGTAGTATTCTGTATAGGCAATATGCAATGAACTTTTACCTGATTCGTAATAGTCGTATTCACCTTTATATTTTGAACCGCCATTAGGATAATGACTACTGCCTTTTACTTTTGAAATATATTTGTAATTAATATTTTTCTGAGGATAAAGCATTTTAATATTACCCGATGATACTAAATTTATTTCCAGGCCTTTTGGTGAATTAATATCATTGCTGGCTTTATGCTTAAAGCCAGCATATTTTAATTGAACTTTTAAAGCAGAATCAACCACAAGGTCAAAATCAACTGTTTTAACAATAGTTCCAGTTTCTATATATGGGTTAAAATATTTTTCCTGAAAAGAATTTTTTATATCAAAATCACAATACAATTTATTATAAAAACTGTAGTAATAAATAGAAAAATCCTTAGAAGAATAATACTTGTTCCATACTATATCATCCCCAAATCCTCCAATAGCAGGTTTGTTGTTAAAAATACTCTTTTTAAAATCTTTATCATATTTATTGCTACCACTAGGAATTTTAGCAGTAACTTTATCATCAAATGAACTTGCATTATAACTGCTGTACCTTATACTTTTGTCAGACAAATCATTGAATACTGACTCACTGGGAATAGTATAAATAATATATTTACTACCAAAAAAAATAAAATACGCTTTTTCATTTTTACTTACTGTAAGTTTGTCGCGTAGTTTTGAATAATATGGCCTGCCTTCTGTTAATGTATTATATTCTTTAAGTTGTTCAACAAGAGTTGGATAAATAGCATTAGCTATATTTCTTTTTTTCAGATTCAACTCCTCTTCTGCCTTTAACCTTTCCTGTTCTTTTTGTTGTTTCTCTAGTTCGATGGCACGAAGTCGTTCCTTCTCTTTCCTTTCTGCTAAAAGTCCGTCCTCAATTTTTGGTGAGTATTGGGAAACATCTCTTAAGATATCTTCCGATAGGTTTAAGCCTTCAAGTATAAAAAGTTGCTGTTTTGCTTTACTATATTCTCCTTTGCCAACAAGAGCTTTTACTTTAAGATTTTGTACCTGAGGCAAGATTTTACTCCCTGCAAGGCCTTCTATTTCATCAATTATTTCTAAAACTTTTGAGTATTCCTGATTGCTGTAATAATCCTTTGCATTAAAGAATTTGGTTTTAATCTGATTTTTTGTTCTAGTATCCAGTTCTTGTGCAAAGCTAAATTGCGTAGCTACAATTAAAATTGTAATTAAGATTAATAGTTTTTTCATTTATTATATTTGTTTTCTAGTTGTTCAATCCAATTTTCAGTTTCTCTTTCACATCTTTCTTTTTCCCTTTTCTTTCTGTCTCTTTTTGCTTTATCAGCTGCCGACATACGATGCTTAATCTCGTTACCATTAGCATCTACTCTTTTAATTTTTAAAGATGCTCCACCATAATCACGTTCCTTAAATGTAATAAATGTTATTTTGAAACCATCAAGGAAGTCCCCTGAACTATCCACATAACCAGTTTTATATGCATAAGCATTGGCGCCACCATTACATTCAAACTTATCGAAATAATAAGATATTTTAGCTACTCCATCTTTAAATTCATTAATCGACCATTCTCTATAGGGTATAAGAATTCTGCCTTTGCTATTTATTACACCAGTTTTACCGTCTTTAGTATCAATTTTGAAATCAGCTACCTTTTTTTTATCATCCGCGAGAAATGAATCTTCATCTTTATCTTCCTCCAGAAAGTCATCATCCGATGAATTTTCTTCTTCCGAAAGGAAATCATCATTTGATGCTGTAGCATCGGCAGCCAGAAAGTCATCATCACTTTTAGCATCTTCCTGACCTTTGTCTTCAGAAATATCTTTGCTTTCTTCTCTCTTCCTATATTCTTTGGCTATAGCATCAATTTCTCTAATGGGGATTTTAAGTTCAGTTAGTTCCAGATTATAGAAGGTCATTTTTGCAGCATACTTAAAAGTGTTATATGCTTTTTTGTTAGTAATTCCGCTGCAGTCGCTCCACTGTATAAAATTTATCCAGTCCTTAGGACTACCTGGAACAAGATCATTTCCTGTATCACCAGGCTTTGAAATCATGAAATGAGCACTTGAGTTTATATTACGATATCCAGCAGCACCCCCATTTGAGCCCCAACTTGCGTTTTTTGTAAGTTTAATATTGTTAATGAATTTTTTCCCGCAGGCATCAAGGTTTTCCTGACTAATATATTCCGGTTTTAATTCTGTAGAAACAGAATATTTAAGTCCTACATATTCTGGTTTTAAAGCCTTATACCGTTTTAATAAATCCGGATATTTTGACAAAATACTTTCGTTAAGAGTGGTATAATCTGAGGCCATAACGCTACTCCCTTTTTTCCACCTGAAAAGGTATTTTTCAACAGGCTCTTGTAAAAGAGACCATATTTCAATATTAGTATGAATTTCTTCAACCAATCCTGTTCTGTCCTTCGACTTTATGGAAAATTCACTCGCATCTATACGACCACTAATAAAACGACCGTCTTCTTTTGATACAGTTTTGGAGAAATAGGATTGTGATAAGGTATTATTCTGAAAAAAAATAATCAGAATAAAAAGAAATAGTATGGATTTAAAAAAATGATAATTCATTATCGGTAAACTAGTGTTCAATTATGTTAACCACAGAAAAGGAAATAATTAGTGTAAATTGCTTATTTTCTTTTTGTTAAGCAAGGGCAAAGATATAAAAAAGTCTTATTTAGACAGTTTCTAAATTATGATATTATTCATATGGCCTAATTCTCTCATCGTTTCAATCATATAAATATCAAGTATTACATTAAATACTTCTTGTTTTTAACCTCGGTTATTTGATAGGCAGTTTTTGTGGACGACTCAAATACTTTAATAATCTTAGTTCGATTCTTAGGTCGAACGTAGGGTTATACTACTTCTTACCAAGAAAATAATAATTCACCACAAACAATAAACCAACTAAAAGTGGTATTAACAACAAGTTTGTTACATGATCAATTTTAAAGTATAAAAATATTCCAAACCCAATTACTCCTATTATCATAAGTATTCCCCCAAAAAGTTCATTTTTCCATGCTATAATTAAAATGACAATCATAATAAGAGAAGGAAGATTATGCATAAATAAATCGGCAAGTGTTTCCCATAAGCCTTTTCCTTCTTTAAATACATCCAACGAAAAGAGGGCAAAGAACAGTATAGTAAGAATTAGAAGCGTGCGTAATACCCATGACAGGTATAGGTTTCCTTTAATTGGCTTTTCCATAATAGTAAGTTTATGTTTATAATTTGGCTATATGCTAGATTTCGATATAACAAACTTAGGAATGAAATGAATTTTTTCATGACAGTATGTGTTTGTCCAAAGAATTGGCAAGGTACGACTTAAAATGCCTATTGTCAAGTAATTAACCTTTTAATATAGTATGGTGCCAGCAAATTACTTTAATGCTTTTATATTTTAGAATACATCAAAATCAATTTAAGAAAATAGGTTTGACTAATCATTTTTTGTCCATTTTTAGTCAAGCCACGATATTAATTACTATACTCCAAATCAATTAAAAAACGGATTTGCTAACTTTACCGATATCTAAATAGTAGTACATTTGTCATCAAATGAGTTAATGTTTTATAAAACCACATTTTCGTTTCATTATCACCAGAAAATAATTACAGACTTAAAACTATATTATGGCAGCTACAAAAAACTTTGAATCTTATAAAAAAGGCTTTCTGGATGTTGGTGACGGGCATAGCCTTTATTTCGAACTCTATGGAAATCCAAAAGGTATTCCGATAATTTTTCTTCACGGAGGTCCCGGAGCGGGTTTTTCCGACAAGGACAAAACTTTTTTTGACAAAAGAAGATATAATGTTCTCTTTTTCGACCAGCGTGGCTCTTCAAGAAGTAAGCCCTTTGGTTCAATAAAAAATAATACAACCCGCCATTGTGTTGATGACATCAATAAACTACTTGATTTTTTAAATTTCCACAAAGTTTATGTTTTTGGTGGCTCATGGGGTAGTACCTTGTCGTTGGTTTACGCCATTCATAATCCTGAACGTGTTTTGGGTTTAATCTTAAGAGGAATATGGCTTGCAAATAATTATGCTATCAACCATTATATTGGTGGTGGAATTAAAGAATTTTTTCCCGATGTGTGGGAACGATTTGCAAAATTGGTGAAAAAAGGAGACGAACCGGCCAAATATTATTTGCAGCAGATGCTGGAAGCGGATATAGAAAAAAGTGATAAATATGCCTACGAATGGGCATATTATGAAATGTCGTTTTATACTATTAAGAAGATTGATAATCCGGATGACATCCTGAGTACATTTTCCTATAAATCGATGGCAATTATGGAAGCCCATTTTATTGCCAACAGTTGTTTTTTGGAAGAAAATTTTATTTTGAACAATATCGATAAAATTAAAAATATAAAAACTGCAATCGTTCATGGCAGGTTCGATTTTATCTGCACACCTATTCAGGCCTTCCAGCTGCATTCAGCATTAAAAAATTCGAAATTGAATATAATGAATGCCGGTCATTCAGGCTATGACCCTGAGAATTTTAAGGCTGTAAAAAGTGAATTGAAAAGGATTACTTCCTGAAGTTAATTAAATGATACTACTAATATTTATAATTAGTAGACAAAAATTTGCAGACAAAAAAAATAATAAAAGCCCTCTAATTTTCGAGAGGGCTTTTATTGTTATACATATTCAACCCTAATACTTAGAGTATGACAATTAATTATAGTAGTGAGCAATACTTTCTTAAGTTTCAATAATTATACATTATCGGATAATCAAAAAAAACTTACTTTCTCCTATATATATTTATTGTCCCACTATCATATTCTTCAACGACCAGGAAATATAGAGCATATCTTTTTTCGTTTGATCATCCATATTATGTTGGTCAAGAACCAACATTAAATCATCAACAACCGCTACAAATTCTTCTGGGCTAATATTCATACCCGAATGAGCAGTAACCATATCTCTTCCTTTGTAATCCTGTGGACCACCTGTACCGGCGCAAACGAAGGCTACAAAATGCTTCTTTATTTCAGCAAGTCTTTCAGGTTTTTGTTTATAAGGCGTAAAACGAGCTGCTACTATCGGATTTTCGCTATGCATAGCAACTGCATCATCAATAATTGAACTAATTCCTTCCTCGCCTCCTAAACGATTATAAAGGCTTGGTGATTCTTGTTGAGCACAAGTTACAAGGCTAAAACTTAGTAAAGCCAGAACGATTAATTGTTTCATAAATTAAAATATTAGTTAGTAATAATTGTAGTTTGTAAATTTTATCGTTTAGCAAATGTAGCATCTAAATACCTGATTAAATAGTAAATATCTTCCAGAAACATGTAAATATCTTCCAAATAAATGTTGAAAAATTTGATGGTTACAATTATCCTTTTAAAAAAGTTTTAGGAGAAAATTTAAAGTGTTCTTTAAAGCATTTTGAAAAATATGAAGCGCTGTTAAATCCTGAATCATAGGCTATTTCAGAGATTGTACAATTTGTTGAATCTATTTTTTTTATGCTCCTTTTCATACGTTCTGATTTAATGAAATCTAACAATGATACACCTAATAATGATTTCATTTTTCTGTAAATTTGTGTTTTGCTTATTCCTAATTTTGAACTTATAATCTCAATTGATAGGTTTGGATTATTCCAGTTCTGGTCAATAATATTGTATAATTTCTCTAAAAATGACTCATCATCACTATGTATGAATCTTGTGTTTGAACTTAATACCTGACTTAATTCAGTTTTACTAATAAACTCTTTAATTGATGGGGAAAGCATAATTTTATCACCATTAAAAATGTCGCAAAGTAAACTTGCTTTGTTTACAGTATCACCAAAAAACTCTTTGCTTGCTGTTATGGGCACACCTGTGCTTATGCCAATTTTTAAGGCGTAATTATAATCTTTAAATTTCAATTTTTCTTGCTCCTGAAATATTGATTGTGCGCAACTAATGGCATTTTTAACTGATTTAAATGAGATTAGTTTGCCCTCCTTTACATTATCAATTTTGCGTCCATCAAAGTTTTGTACTGCTTTGTCAATTAATGAATTATATGATTTTAAAATATTTGTTGCCAACGATTTGCCAAATCTATGGGTTAGTAAATACTCCTGTTTATATTTAATCGCTAATATGGCTCTAAATGCAGGGTCGTTTATTATTAATAATCCGTTTTCATCAACATTATCTACGGGATTTGGATCTTTTATCCTGCCAAGGAATGACTCAACAACAGTGTCATCAACCTCCACAATTTTATTCGGAACAAGACCATGTGCGTGAATATGCATTTCTTTAACTGCCTCTTTGTTTGGAGCTTCTATTAAGCAAAAAGCACTACCTCTTTCTTCGTCGAACCAATAGGTAAGTCCCTTGCATCCATACTTTTTTTGTATCTTCAAATCTTCCTGGTGAGCTTTTGCAACATCAATTGAAGTAACACCACTAATTTCGTGGCTGTCCATATAAATTGGCATAGCTTGTTTTTTTTGTAAATATAATAAAATTATCTAATTAAGAAACATTCTAAATAATATTAAGTCCTGATATAGAATGTCGTTCAAAATAATGTTTAATAATTAATTTTCAAACTCAAAAAACCCCCTCCCAAAATAGGAAAGGCTTATATTGTTATGTATATTTTACTCTGCTCTCAGAGTATAAAAATTAAGTTTAATAGTGAGTAATACATTCTTAAGTATTAATAATTATACAATATCGAATAATAAATAAACACTTGCAGTTAATCTGTTTTTTTGTAAAAAGTGAATATTGTATAGTAATTTAACAGAAACCAATTTTTATACTTATGAAAAAGTTATTACTATTTATTCTTGCACTTATTACCACCCTAAGCTCTGTTTGTGTTTTATCGCAAAATGCACTAATACAAGAACTTACGGTTCTTGACTCCAGTAGTACAGGTTTCCGTTTTAACCGACAATCATTAGTTACTGATAACTCAGGAAATCTGCATTTATTTTATGTTTCTCACTCCTCAGTTACCAATGATGACTATATCATTAAGAGATCATCATATGATAATGGAAATAGTTGGGAATTGGCAGATACAATCTCATTTTATCATCCTACTTCCACTGACTACGCAAGGTTTTTGGCCCTGGCACCCATGGCTATTATTGATGATGAAGGAAATATTCATGTAATGTATGAATACAGAGGAGAACCGATTTATAATTCAACTTGGTCGGGTTACCCCCCTTCTCATATAAATTTTGTACATAAGGTGGATAATGAGTGGTTTACTGATGTTGATGTGCTTAACGACAACGACATACAAATTGCACAAGGTAATTCTTCAACAGTATGTTACTTGCAGGACAATCAATTTGTAAATTATAATGGAAGTCAGTATTATACTTCCTATGATTATGCCTGGTGGGCTACAAAATATAATATTGTGTATTCCAATAATAGTTCTGGTGATTGGGCAACAGCCTCACCACTTTATACATTTGATTTAGGTAGCATAGATACCAGAATATTAAGGGCTTCTTCCTTAATAGTTAACAATGATTCGCTATTTTCTGTTTGGTATCAAAGTAATGATTGTCAGGTAGAAATGAAATCTTTTGATGGAAGTCAATGGTCTGATATGAGCGTTATCTATACTGATGTTTATATTCCGGAAACTGCTAATAATCACTATAATGTTGCTGTTGGCAGTTTTTCAAATGGTTCTGAATCCAGAATTTCCATGATGAGAACACCGGAAACCGACTTTCATGAAGTAGTATTATTAAGTAAGTCGGCAAATTATGCATGGACTACAGATACACTTATGTTAGAAGATGCTTATAGTTCAATCAGTCCAATGGCTATTGGAGATACTACTTATTTGTTTTTGATTAATAACTCAACATATAACAAAAGTTATGTTTTGAAATATCTACCGGGATATGGTGTAGTATCAAAATCAATGTTATCGAGCAATACTATGGATGAAAAGTTCAGCAGATTAATATTACCAGATGAATCAGTAAACCCCCTTACATACATGGTTTATGATGAGTCAACAGAAAAGTATTATTTAAAGATAGGAAAGATAGAGGGACTTACAGGAATTCAAGATTTAAAGATAAAAGGCAACAATATTGTTTTATCTCAAAATTATCCGAATCCATTTAAAGAAAATACTACTATTTCTTATCAAATAAATAATTACTCACAAGTTAAAATATGTATTTATGATATAATGGGGAGCTTAGTAAATACTATTGTTGATGAATATATGCCAGCGGGAAAGTATTCTGTAAATATTAATGCTGCAGATTATAAAATGGGTATATATTTATATACACTAAGTTCTGAGATGAATACTGTTACAAAACAAATGTTTGTAATTCATTGATTTACATTGTTATGAATAAAAAAGCCTTCTCAAAATCGAGAGGGCTTTTTTATTAGAAATGAGTTGTCTAATTAATTTATTGCACTTTCACAATATAAGAGCCGCCTGATAAATTCTGACTTTCTATAATTGCATTGCCTTTGTAATAAATATTAGAAGCGCCTTTAGCTTTAATATCCATTTTTTCATTAACAGTTAGGTTCATACTGCTGGCTCCTTCCAAATCGGCTTCCAGGATATTAGTTTCGAAATCATATCCTTCCATTTTGCAAGCACCTAGTGCATCTATGTTAAAATAATTAGCCTGACCGGTGATGAAAAGGTTTGAACTTCCTGTAATTTTAACTACTAATTCATTTAAAGTTAGCATTCCATTTAGTGTACATGCGCCATCTAGTGCAACATCCAGACTGTTTCCAATCATGTCATTTTGAAAATAAAAATTTGTGGCCCCTATGCCATCTATTTCTTTAAGTTCCTTTAAAGTAATATAAACGTTTAATGTTGCTTGTCCTCTGATAAGTTTAATTTTATCATCAAGGGTTACAACTAATCTGTTGCCGATCTGGATAACATAAATATAGGATTGCAAATTATTATCTGCTTCCACGCTTACACTTTCTTCAGATTCTGAAAAGGTAATATATACGTTGAAAGCATTAGAAACCTCTACCTCATTAAAGTCGGTTATAGGTTTATTTTCCGTTGTAACATATCCCGAAGGTGTTACATAGTATTCGTCTTTTTTACAAGATGTAAATACTATACTCATTGCGAATAAGAGTATTAAAGTTGATTTAATTTTCATGATTTTAAATTTTAATATTTGTATTTAATTATAGTATTATAGTATGATAGATTTCAATCATCGTATCTTTAACTATTCTTTCATTTCCAAGGTAAATCATAGTAAGACCATAAGTGTCGTATATGCCGTGAGTTAATATTCCAACCCATAAATTGTTTTTGTTCTTATAAAAAGCCAAAGCCAATATTAAACCTACAACACCGGTTGTTATCATCCCACTTATCCCTTGGTAAGCATGAACAATTCCAAAGACAAGCGAGGATAAAATAGTTGCAATTATCCATGCTTTATTATTATTGCCTAACAAGTGGGCGATGCGGTTCATAATATAACCTCTATAAAAGAACTCTTCGCCAAATCCTGCAACAATCCAGGTTAAAGTGAGTACGAATAAAAGTCGTGTTATATTATTATGTAAACTGCTAAATGAGGATAAGTCGACAGCTTTTTGAGTAATTATTTCAACCCATGGTTCGAGAAGGATATCATTTAGTAAGATAATCATTAATGTATAGCCCAGTGATGGGATGATGGAAGAAATCCACTTTATGTCACCCAGTCCGAAATATGCCCAGTCCCATTTGATTGCCCAAAGAGTTATTAGGGCTATTGCTAAGCCTATAATAAAGCCAGGTCCTCCCAGCCATAACATCAGAAATGATGAAATTACGATTACCTCGATTATAAAAAAAGGAGATGTAACAAAAGACCCTGCTTTTTCCCGTAAGGTTTTTGATTTTGTACTAAGATTTATTTCCTGTTCTTCCATTTTTATCGTTGTTTTCGAAAGCAAAAGAACAGTAGTTTGATACATAATTCGACCGAATAAAAAAAGTCGAACCATTATTTTATAAAAAATTAGTTCGAAATTATTAGCAAAAATGTACGACTTTGTGCTAAGCTGCAGATAATGAGTTCATTTTACGGTATTCGGTAGGGGTATAGCCTGTGTGTTTTTTAAAAGCTGTATTAAAGGATGACTTTGAATTGAAACCTACATCATAAAGAATTTCCAATATTGTAAGCTCATTCTTCTCAGGATTCTTAAGTATATGCATGGCTTTTTCAATACGATATTCATTAACAAAGTCGAAAAAGTGCTTGTTTAGGTGATGGTTGATTAAAATTGATAATTCCCTTGAAGGGATTTTCATTTGTTTTGATAACTCATGAAGTGAAAGAGAAGCATTCAGGAAAGGCTCTTCTGTTGCCATATATGTTTCCACTTTTTGAGTTAATTCTTTAGTTTCTTTTTCAAAATTTTCTGTACTTACCTCGTCTGATAATTTTGTGCGGGTTTTGTTTTTCTGATTTATCAAATCTTTTACCGGAGGTAAAGTGTCATCAGAATTAATATTAAATAAT
>JBFFLX010000038.1:0-25397 GCA_041554435.1 Bacteroidales bacterium | reverse complement strand
TTTAGGACGAATATTGTAATTGTTATCAAGTTGTCATTGTTATCATTGTTAACATTGTTGTCATTGTTGTCATTGTTGTCATGGTTGTCGTTGTTGTCATAGTTATCATTGTTGTCAAGTTAACGTTGTTGTTGTGACGTTATATAAACCCATTACAAACATGATAACTTGACAATCCTTTCCAACCCTTCCAACTCCGAGGTGTCGGAGCTTTCAGCCTTTCCTACCCTTCCAACCCTTCCAACCTTTCCAACCCTTCCCACCTTTCCAACCCTTCCAACCTTTCCAACCTTTCCCACCTTTCCAACCCTTCCACCTTCCCTCCCCCTTTCCCTTATAATTATTCTAAATTTACAACGTTTGCAGAGCCACCTGCTTAATTGCCTAATTTTGCGTTTTTAATTTAACAGTAAAAGAGGTTTAAGATGATTACAAAACAACTTACCCATCCAAATAGCATAGTAGTAGTAGGAGGTTCCAACGATTTTGACAAACCGGGAGGAAAAGTCCTGAAAAATTTAGTCGATGGAAAATTTGATGGCAAATTATATGTAGCAAACCCTAAATCAGATGAAATTCAGGGGATTAAAAGTTATAGAGATTTAAATGAAATGCCGGATGTAGATTTGGCCATCATTGCTATTGCTGCAAAATACACTCTTCAAACAATAGAATTTCTCACACAAAATAAAAATACTAAAGCATTTATTATTCTTTCTGCAGGATTTAGTGAAGAAAGTCACGAAGGTAAAATACTGGAAGACAAAATAGTAGATACTATCAATAAAGTTAATGGTTCACTTATAGGTCCAAATTGTGTTGGAATATTAACTCCTCAGCATCATAGCGTGTTTACTTACCCTATTCCTAAATTAGACAGACAGGGTTGTGATTTCGTTAGTGGTTCAGGCGCAACGGCATGCTTTATAATGGAAGCAGGAATACCTAAAGGATTAAAGTTTGCTAATGTTTATTCGGTTGGTAATTCTGCTCAAATGGGAGTTGAAGAAATTATCAAACATATGGATGAGACCTTTGATCCGGAGAATGATCCTAAGGTAAAACTTCTTTATCTGGAGACCATTAATCATCCTCAGATGTTGCTAAAACATGCCCGTTCATTAATAAAAAAAGGCTGTCGTATTGCTGCTGTTAAAGCAGGAACTTCGGAAGCAGGAAGCAGGGCTGCCTCATCACATACCGGAGCACTTGCCTCTTCTGATATGGCTGCAGATGCACTATTTAAAAAAGCAGGAATTATCAGATGCTATGGCCGTGAGGATTTAATTAGTGTGGCTTCAGTTTTTATGAAACCTGAGGTGAAAGGAAAAAACATAGCAATTATTACTCATGCAGGTGGTCCGGCAGTTATGCTAACCGACTCATTATCAAATGGTGGACTAAAAGTTCCGGAAATAAAAGGTAAGGCAGCCGATAAACTTAAAGAAGAGTTATTTCCCGGTTCTTCAGTTGCAAATCCAATCGACTTTTTAGCAACTGGCACAGGCGAACAATTGGGAAGAATTATTGATTATTGCAATAATGAATTCGATGAAATTGATGCTATGGTAGTCATTTTCGGAACTCCCGGTCTCACAAAAATTTTCGATGTATATAAAATACTGGATGAGAAAATTAAAGCAGGCGGGAAGCCTATTTTCCCTGTTTTGCCATCAACACTTACTGCAAAAGAAGAAGTGGAGTATTTTGTAAATCTTGACAACACATTTTTCCCCGATGAAGTTACTCTTGGTAATGCTTTGGCAAGAATTTATGGCAAATCGACTAGTATTTATGAGGATGATTCAGAAAATGTAAATATTGATATACAAAGTATAAGAAAGATAGTGAATGATGCTCAGGATGGCTATTTGGCACCTGAAAAAATTCAGCAACTACTGGATGCAGCAGGAATTCCAAGAGCAAAAGAAGTTACTCTTTCAAATGTGGAGGATTTGAGTGATGCACTTAAAGAAGTTGGTTTCCCATTGGTAATGAAAGTAGTAGGACCTGTTCATAAGTCAGATGTTGGTGGGGTAAAATTAAATATCCAAACGGCAGAGGAAGCAACATCTGATTTTCAGCGTATGATGACTATAGATGATGCTACCGCAGTTTTACTTCAACCAATGCTTAGCGGTACAGAAATTTTTGCCGGTCTGAAGCGGGAGGAAAAATTTGGACATTTAGTGCTTTTCGGATTGGGAGGTATTTTTATTGAAGTATTTAAAGATGTTCGCACAGTATTGAGTCCGGTTAGTTTCGATGAAGCCAAAGCCGAAATTAAACAACTAAAAAGCTATAAGATTATTGAAGGTATCAGAGGTCAGCAAGGAATTAATCAGGATGAGTTTGCAAATATTGTTCAACGCTTATCTCTTCTTGCCAAAGCAGCACCTGAAATTGCCGAGATGGATATAAATCCATTATTGGGAACAAAAGATAAAATTATTGCCGTTGATGCCAGGATAAGAATTGAAAAATGATAAAGAAACAAGATTTTATTTTTATAACAGCATTTTTAGTTGTCTTCCTTCCCTTTTTTATTTGGGACGACCTCATGGCATATTACCGCTCATTCAATGCTGAACATGGAATAATAATGTCATTTATAAAATTCTCCATATTGGCAACAGCAGGAGAATTAATTGGTTTGAGAATAAAAACCGGCAAGTATTATAAGCAAGGCTTCGGAGTTATTCCACGTATGATAGTTTGGGGGTTTCTGGGGATAAGTATTAAGATGGCTTTCGTAATTTTCAGTTCTGGAACTCCTGTACTTCTGGATTATTTGGGAATGGATAATTCAGCCGGAATTATGCATGGGCGTTTCAGCCTAAATAAATTGTTTATTTCATTCTGCATTAGCCTTTTTTTAAATGTAATTTTTGCTCCGGTTATGATGACTTTTCATAAGATAACTGACGTTCATATAGTTAGTAATTCAGGGACAATTACAGGCTTTTTTACTCCCATAAAATTCAGAGAAATTTTTGTAAATTTGAACTGGAATGTACAATGGAATTTTGTTTTTAAGAAGACAATTCCTTTGTTTTGGATTCCGGCACATACGATTACTTTTTTATTACCTGCTGATTTTCAGGTACTTTTTGCAGCACTTTTGGGTATAGCACTGGGAATAATTCTGGCTATAGCCGATTTTACTTAATGAATATTATTGAAAATTAAATATAAATATCATGACAAATACACCTATAGATTTTAATACTGTAAGCCAACTGATAAAAGATAGTGGCCTATCATCAGTTGGCAGAGCATCCATAAGAGAAATAAAAAAACTTGTTGATAATATTGAAGAAGCCACAGGCGATAAGTTTATTCGCATGGAGATGGGCATTCCCGGTTTACCTCCCGTTAAGGTAGGCGTAGATGCACAAATTAAAGCTCTACAAAAGGGGGTTGCTGCCATTTATCCTGATATTATGGGTATTAAACCTTTAAAGGAGGAGATAGCTAAATTCGTAAAACTATTCATGAATATTGATGTTTCTCCTAACGGTTGTATTCCTACCGTAGGATCTATGCAGGGCGGATTTGCGGCATTTTTAACTTTAAGCAGGTTGCATAAAGAAAGGGATACAACACTTTTTATAGATCCGGGTTTTCCTGTACATAAAATGCAACACAGGGTGCTGGGACTTAAATTCGAGAGTTTTGATGTTTATAATTATCGTGGAGAAAAGTTGCGCGATAAACTTGAATCATATTTCAAATCAGGAAAAATACATTCGGTACTTTATTCTAATCCAAATAACCCATCATGGATTTGCTTTACAGAAGAAGAACTTAAAATTATAGGTGAACTGGCTACTAAATATGATATAGTAATAATGGAAGACCTGGCCTACTTTGGCATGGATTTCCGTAAAGATTATTCCAAACCCGGTGAGGCTCCTTATCAACCAACAGTTGCAAATTATACTGATAATTATATCCTTTTTATTTCCAGTTCTAAAGTATTTAGTTATGCCGGCGAAAGAATTGGCATGATGGTTATTTCAAATAATTTGTATACTGCAAGGTATGAAGATCTTAAAGAATTTTATCCTCGTGATGAGTTTGGATATGCAATGATTTTCGGAACTCTTTATCCACTGAGTTCAGGGACTTCACATTCGGCACAATATGGATTATTAGGAGTGTTAAAGGCCTCAAATTCAGGAGAATTCAACTTTGTCGACTATGTAAAAGACTATGGTGTTAAAGCCCATGAAATGAAAGAAATTTTTCTGAAATATGGTTTTGAAATTGTTTATGATACCGATATTGATCAGCCTATTGCGGATGGATTTTATTTTACTTTTTCATATCCGGGGCTGGATGCCGAACAATTGCTCGACAAACTTGTTTATTACGGCATTAGTGCCATTTCACTGCTCATCACAGGTAGTGAACGTACTGAAGGAATTAGAGCCTGTACAAGCCTTGTAAGCCACAGCCAAATGCCTGATCTGGATGCAAGACTTAAGCAATTTCACAACGACCATCCAATAAATTAATTATAAATTAATTTGGAAATGAATATTTTACTTCCTGAAAATAGTTTCAGGAAGTAAATACCTTTGGGTTGATTGGAAATATTAATTATCGTATTATCATCATTTATAGCTTGGTAGTAAATCTTCTCTCCCATGCTACTGTATATTTCCAGCATATCTATGTCTGCACTTAAAATTGTGAAAATTCCATTTGAAGATGGGTTAGGATAAATACTAGTCAGATTTTTGTCATTTTCATCAACTCCTACTCCACTTACATAAACATCCATCGACAAAGTATCACTACTGCATATTTCATTTTTTAAAGCATATGTTGTAATTTTTCCATTCCCTGGTACCAGCCATTGCACAGTTACATTTGAGAGAAAAGTTGTATCTTTTAGTATACCGTTTTCCACATCCCAATAATAAACTGCATCATCGACATCAGTCACGGAATAGTACTGAAAACCCAGTTCAACAGCCAAATCTGCACCTTCAATGGTTTCTATAAGCGGGACATCAAAGACACTCAAACTAAGTTGTTTCAGGCTATCGAGCCCACATTTGCTCTCAAAAGTATCAGAATAATTACCACCCTCGCTATAATAATTTCCTGACCAAAATATGCTATCTCCTTTGCAAATCTTCAACTTATCTTTTGTTAAAAATGATTCACAATAATCGATCATCCACACATCGGTAGCCCCAATTGAGTTCTCCACATCAAAATCGAAAGAATCGGTATTATTTGCTGACAGATAATTTGAATTAGCCGAATAAACGATTTTTGTGCAACTTTCCACGCCACTACCTCCAAAAGTTTTCTGCCAGTTCATTACTCCATCCTGATATATTTTTAGCATCCATACATCAGACCGACCTTTATTTTCGGTAATATTTCCATCAAAGGAATATGTTGTTCCTCCAATAAGGTAACCATCTTCAGTAACCAGCATATCTTTTGGGGCATCGTTTTTCGAACCCCCATAAGATCTTTGCCATAAAAGTTCTGCATATTTATCAATTTCTAGTATCCAGAAATCATTCATCCCAAAAAGTTTAGTAATATCACCATCCTCAGAACGTGTTAATGCAGTAATTATGAGATTATTTGTGAGCGACTTCCTGATAATTTTACCATCATCACTATCAGATCCTCCAAAAGTTCTCTCTCTTAACAAATTACCTTCAGCATCGGTTTTTATTATCCAAACATCCTTATCACCATGATTAAAACTCACATCGCCATCGGTTGATTTTGTTCCTCCTACAATAAAAATATTTTCACTCTCGTCAACATAAAAACCACCAAAATACTCATTATCAGAACCTCCGTATGTTTTTTCCCATAAAATATTTCCTTCTGAATTAATCTCAATAAGCCAAATATCACTCAGTCCATTATTGTGTTCTACATCCACATCAGAAGAACTTGTTGTACCGGCAATCAGGAAGTTACCATTTTCTTTATGTAGAATATCCAATCCATTATCGGTACCACTTCCCCCGTAATTTGTATGCCAAAGCAACTTACCGGCAAGATTAAAGTGAGCCAGCCAAACATCGAAGGAACCATGATTATTTGAATATTCACCCTCTTTTGATGAACTGGATCCTATTACATAAAAACCATCTTCATTATCTGGAATTATCTGTGCCGGACGTTCTACTCCTTCACCTCCATAATTCTTCTGCCAGTCAATTTCGCCATCAGGCAATACTTTTATAATCATATAATCCATAGAAGAGGTGTCGGATTCGGTATCAGCCAATACAATATAACCGCCATCATTCAATGGTAATATTGAATAGGAAAAATTGTGAAATTCATTGCCTAATGTTTGTTGCATGTTGATTTCAACATTCTGAGCACTGGTTTTTAAAACAAAAAACAACGAAATAACTATAATAATATATTGCCTAAAATTCATGGTTTAGATTTACGTCATAAAAATAGACAATTAATGTCTTTAAATAGTTGGATGGAATTTATTTTAATGTTGACTTATTTTTATTGTTTATTAAAACATAAAAAAAGCCCCGGCCATTAAAAACGGCCCGGGGCTTAAAAAGAACAACCGGATAAGGGTTTATCTTAATTTTATGAACTTCTTATAACTACTAATACCATCAGATGGAGTTATATTTAGAATATATAATCCTTCATTAAGTCTGGAGGTTTGCAAATCAAGAAGGTTGTTACCAACATTCATATTTTTGCTTTCAGATACAACTATTTGGCCCAATTGATTTATAATTTCAATCTTTATGGTAGTTGCTTCTTTAAGACTTATACTTACTGATGCATTTTGAGAAACCGGATTAGGGCTTATATCTCCAATACTTTCAATAAGTGCCGACTGATTATCAACACCTAAAAGAGCCTCTCCATTTGCAACAACAATATTTATTGAAGCATTGGGATTTTCTTCTGTTAATGTTATGTGAGCAGGAGTAGTTTCAATTCCAACTATCTCAGTATAAACTATATAAGTGCCATATGGCAAGTCAGAAAAATTAAAACTTCCGTTTTCATCGGTACGTAAATAGGTGATTGGATTTCCATTTTCACTCAGGAGTAAAATTTCCACATCAGACATAAATCCTCTGCTTTCGTTTGAGTTAACAACCCCTTCAATAGAAGCGTTTGCAGAGTTTGTTATGTTGCTGTCGGCAATCATATAAACATCGTACGACATAAAAGAAGGGAATGGAAATACGGGATATGCATTCTCCCAATTTAAAGCACTATAGTGATATGTTGGAACATAATCTTCATAATATGCTGATGCATCCGTTAACTCAGCCTGAACAAAGTAAATGCAATTCTCAAGTGGAACCTCATCGAATTGGTAGTAACCATACTCATCAATTTGAGTGGTTGCATAATTCACTAAATTTTGTCCAAGAGTATCGAAAGTCATAAGGTTTACAGTGGCATAATCAGCAGTTAAACTATCCTCAAGATAAATATTTCCATAAACAGAGAAAGTAAAATCTGTTCCTACCCAAACCATTTCATTATAAATTGAAGTACAGTTAGAATTATTTGAAGTAGCAATAAGTTCAACATTATATATTCCATCTTCTGCATAAGTATGTGTTACAGATTGACCAATTCCTGTTTCTCCATCGCCAAAATTCCAATTGAATACTGTACTACTATCGCCTATTGCTGTTGAAAATCCTGTATAATCAACAGTAAGATCATTAATTTGGTATTCAAACCATGCAAAGCAATCTTCAATTGTATCATTAAATACAAAAACTTCTTCGCAATAGCTACTCTCACATGTGGGAGATGAAACACTTAGACATACCTGGTAGATTCCTCCCTCTGTGTAAGAATGAAGAGGATTTTGTTCATTGCTGGTACTTCCATCGCCAAATTCCCATACCCAATTGCTTGGATTTCCCCAGGAATTATCCACAAATTGAATATCGAGACCTCCATTAATCGGATTTCCATCAGGATAATAATAAAATGCTGCCTGACATTCATTATCCCAATCTACAACATTTACCATCGAGCAAAAATCACTTTGGCATGTATCACCGCTAACATCATCAATGCTGGTAATAGTTAAACATACTTCATAATCACCGAATGCCTGATAAGTATGTATAGGGTTTTGTTCCGATGAGGCTGTCCCATCACCAAAATCCCATGACCAGGAGGAAGGAATGTTACCATTACTACCCATGCTTAAATCCACAAAATTGATTATACTATAATCGTTTGAATCTGCATAATAAAAATACATTGCTAAACATTCTCCGGGCCAAATTGTATCATTACCTACATAAACAGGCATAACAATAACACTCGAACAATCGTTACTGTCTGAAGACATTTCCAGAGAGACAAGATACTCTCCTTCTGCTGCGAATGTATGAACAGGGTTTTGTTCCGATGAGGCTGTCCCATCACCAAAATCCCATAACCAGGTGTCAGGATTTCCAATGGATAGATTAATGAATTCCAGAGTTAAAGGGATGTTTGCAGGCTGGTAAGTAAACATTGCCTGGCATTCACCAGGTAATATTGTATCGGTGCTAACATAAACCGGCATTGTAATTACGCTGGAACAACTATTGCTATCAGAAAAAATTTCAAGAGTAACTGCATATTCTCCCTCTGCTGCAAAAGTATGCTCAGGGTTTTGTTCAGAAGAACTTCCTCCATCACCAAAATCCCAATTCCAGCTATCAGGTTCGCCCATAGAAAAATCGATAAAAGCCAATGTAAATGGATTTTCAGTGAATTGCCAGCCAAACATGGCTTCGCAATCGCCTCCTCCTGAAGGATCAGTACAAACAACAAAACTAAAACTAAGATTATTATTATTTTCAGAATAGGCTGCTGACTCACTTAAAACATTGCCATCACAATTGATGGTTTCAACGAATAGCACACCTTCTTCATTTGGAAGAACAGGCACTACATCTGCAAAGTAACCATTGGGGTCAGTTAAAACAGAATTAAAATAAGATAATGTAGAGTCTCCCGCTTGCATTGGAATCATAATGTTTACCAATTGCTGACCAACAGGAGCACCCCCATTATCATCCGTTACATAACCGCTTACATTTAGGTTATACCCCTGACTCATAACAATGAGGCTAGCTAAACCCATTAGTAAACTTAAGATAATTTTTTTCATAACATAAAATTTTAATTTAACATTGATTTATTTACCCCAATCGTAATGTTCTTATTAGTTAGACAACTAAATATTCAAAGGTTGCCCCAATTATTTAATTTTATATAATTAATTGATTTAGTTATTATTATGAATGATTTTCCCTCTGTTGACAACTTTACCATCAGAAGATTTAACGCGATAGATAAGCATTGGACTTGAGATATTCGTAATATTTATCTTTATATCGCTGTATTCTTGATTAATAAATAATTTGTAGTTTTTAATCTTTCTGCCTAATACATCTAAAAATTCAATTTCAAAATCCTGATTAGTTGAGGAATAAACTTTGAAAATAACATAGTTGGTTGCTGGATTAGGATATACATTTTCGACAACTAATCCTGTTTCAAAAATTTCGTTCTCCTCTATACCAACAAATGCATTACAGTTTATTTCTATTAAATGCCCCTCCGAAAATGGCTGATTATCATCTAACTGAACAAATTCAGTAGATGATATTTTACCGCTTACTTCAGCTTCAATTCGATATAGGCCATGGGGCAATGAGCTAAACTCAAACTCCCCTGATGAATTAGTTTTCGCATAAGCTACATAATCTTCATTTCGGAATAATTTGACAATTCTGTTAGAAATGTCCTGTTCTGAATTGCATCCCTGCCCGAATATCAAGTTTCCACTGATTGACCCTATACCAACATCAATACTCTCTAATTTCTTTAAATTTACATTAACCGCAAACTGCTCGTTATTATTTAAGAAAAAAGTATTTGCAGCACGCCAGTCGCTTTGATTTTTATAATAAGAAGGTGCATAATAATCATAATCTTTTGAATCTGGTTCCAAATCAAATCGCAATAAATATTCCCCTTGGGGTTTTTGTACAAACCAATAGTAGCCATATTTCCAAAACTCGCGCTTATCCATAAACTCCCATTTATTTTCTAATCGACGATACAGATAGGCCGTAGCAATATTTGAACTGTCGGTTTCCTCTACATTAATAGTAAAACCATCAATAAAAACCTGACCTCCAAAATTATAATAGGAAGTTGTTGTTATTTCCTTGCAAATAATATCATTACAAGGGTTTGATGGATTATCTGAAAATGCTGTTAAACAAACTGTATAAGTCCCCGGAAGCTCATAAACATGTACAGGATTACTTTCGTTGGAAAATTCACCATCTCCAAAATCCCATAACCATTCAGTTATACCCTCAGATGATGCATCACTAAAAATATAAGTATTAGGAATATTGTTTATTGTGTCGAGATGATAAGTAAAATCTACAACACAACTAAGCGAATCAAATATAACAATTTGCTTTACAATAATATCGGCACATTCATTTTGATTAGAGAAGGTGGACAGTATTACACTATATACTCCGTCCATTGGATAAGTATGAACCGGGTTAGGATCTTCTGAAAAATTACCATCACCAAAATCCCAAAACCAACTGTCAGTATTGGGTGATGACATATCGGTAAAATACACTTGTTTATTATTGTTTTCCGATAATTCATAAGTGAAATCAGCATAACATAAAGTTGTATCATTTACATACACAATTACGGGCTGACTTATTGATGATTCACATCCATTTATGCTATCATGTATTGTAAGATTAACAATATATTCACCATCATTTTCATATGTATGTTCAGGATTTTCTTCATAAGAAATATTACCATCTCCAAAATCCCATAATGATGATGTATAGTTACCTAAGGAAACATTAAGGAAGTTAAGTTTCTTATAATTGATGTTATCAGGGTAATACACAAACATTGCATCACATGAATTTTCAGTGGTGCAGATAGTAAAATTAGCAATATTTTCTGTCTGGGGGGGAGTGAAATTCTGATAAATAAACTCTCCCATACAATCGAATAGCCCAACAGTTATGGTTTGAGTTATTGGATCTAAAAACACAGAGTCGCTATAAAACCCATTTTCATCTGTAAAAGTTATCATATTAACACCTTGATTATCAGTAATAGCAACCTCATAGAACGGAATTGCTAATGAGTCCTCCTGCGACATAACATTACCTGAAAAATAATACCATGACTGGCCTTGAGTAATGTTTGTAAACAACAAAACCATTATTAATAGTGATAAATATTTTTTATAATTTTTCATTTGTCTGGCTTAAAATAGTGATTAAAAATCATAATAAATACCAAACCTAATACCCATGGAATAAGGTTTCGTGGAAGAAACGCCAATGGATGGTTTGTAAATGGAGTTCAAATACTTAGTGTATTCTGGTGCTACTGAAATTGAAACCGAGTTTAATATTTTATAATTCATCTTTAAAGCTAACACCCATTGGTAGTTAAAGTTAGTTCTAAGAGGAGTTTTATCTTCTATATTCAATAATGTTGATTCAGGAATATAGAAATTTGTAGTTGGAGTTTTACTACTTATTAATTTCGAGAAAATAACTCCGGATTCAATTGAAATATTCAACTTATCAAAAGTTTTTATTCGATAACCTATCTTTATTGGAACATTTAAATAATCATAATAAAACAGAGGCGAGTGTGTTTTAATATGTTCTATACTATCATATACCGTTGTTTTAGCAGTTTTATATGTAATTTCATCAGGATTTAAAGGGTTGATTTCAAACGACAGAACTTTATTGTAATAGCCTATACTGTCATTGGTTTTATAATAATAATTATATATCCCGCGCTCTTTAACTTTCTGATATCCAATACCACTTTGAATATAGAAATCTTTAATTACTATACCAAATTCAGCATCTACTGTATAAGTAAACTGATCGGTTGTATTTGGGTAATACATAAGCGCTGCTTTTGCTGAAATGGCAGAGTAGGTATGTAAATTTTTTCTTTTTAACATGTATTCCTGCAGGTCTATTTTTTTATCCAATAAACTGTAATCAGCAGTAGCAATATCATAGATACTTGACGATTTAATGAAATTTATGTTAGTAACATTATTTGTTATCTGATTATCTTCAATTTCATTATTAATATCACTTTGATTATTTGTATTTTCAAACAAAACCCTTCTATCGGTTTTTTCTGTCTTATCTGTTATTAACGTAGTTTCAACAGAATTTTTATTTTTTACATCAACATTATTTACAATATTATCATCTGTATTATCCACATCTTCAATTAATTGATTAGTAGTCAAGTTCTCATCAACCTGCTTATTAACAATAGGTTTATCCTTAGTAATAATTTCTTTATCTGCAATAATTCTATCCTTTGAAGAGGATTTATCTCCGCCAATAAAATACCAAATAGCCGATCCTGTTAGTAATAACAGTAAGACTAATGCAGCAAGCCTTCGATAATTAAATGATTTGTCGACAACTATGTCTTTTTCCACCTCATTAATTATGCCCGACCAAACTTTGCCTGAAGGTTTCGGCTTAAAGCCGGAAGCACTTTCCTTAAAAACATTATCAATATTTTTATACTCTTTCATAACAATTATATTATGTTGCGTATTTTTTCACTGTATTTTTCACTTAGCAGTTCCTTAAGTGAGCGTCTGGCTTTAAACAACTGCGTTTTAGAGGTACTCTCAGTAATTTTAAGTTCATCAGCGATCTCTTTATGAGTTAAACCATCAAGTACATGCATATTAAAAACCATTCTATAGCCATCAGGTAGTTGTTGTACTAAATTTAATATAAGTTCAGCGTTAACACTTTCATCAACAAAAACTTTCTCTGTCAAATCCATTTCACCAGCTTTATCATGAATATTATCATCATATTCATCTTGATAAGAATGCTTTAAATTTGCCTTATAATGATTTATTGCTGTATTAACCATAACTCTTCTCAACCAACCTTCAAATGAACCACTACCTTTAAAATCCTTAATTTTTCTGAAAACCTTTATAAATCCTTCCTGAAGTATATCTTCAGCATCAACCATATTTCTACTATATCTATAACATACAGCAAGCATAGGCGATGCATACATTTCATACAACTTCCTAAACTCTTTTTGCCTTCCAGCCTTACACCCATCTATTATCCGGTTGATTGGTTCCATAAAGACTTTTCTTGTTTAATTTGACAGCACATTTTTGATGTAGTTGCCTGAACTTGCTAAATAATAGCAAATTGATTAAAAAAGTACTATTTTTGTAGTAATTAAATTTGAACTGCTTTTTTAGAAATTCTATCTAAAAAATTAAAAATTATCTGAATGACTACTGTCCCGAAAATAACTAAAGGATTAAAAAGTTTTATCAATAAACTCGCGAAGCCTTCTCTGATACTTCATCATGGAACAATAGTTTATTATTCATCAATACTTCCTGATTTTCTCAACTTAGAAGAAAACAATTTAATAGGTAGCAAGTTTACAGATTATTTTAAACTTAATGAGTCAGAATCTAGCAGCCACAAACTATTCGAATTGTTTATAAGTGGAGAAACTACTGAAGATTATAAAGAAGTTTTACTTACTTATACCGACTGCAATGCTAAGTCAATAAACATAAGTTCACGCATTTTTAACTTTCAGGATGCAGATAATAATTTTGTAGCTGCCCTTTTTTCCATCGACAATACATTTAACAAACTGAAAACAAAAGTTGATGAATTGGAGAGGCAAAATTCGATGAAAACTGCATTTGTAGCTAATATGTCGCATGAAATACGAACTCCGCTAAATTCAATAATAGGTTTTTCAGAACTATTACTGGAAGAAGACAATACTCCTGAAGAAGATGTTCTTTACAGAAAAATGATTAGTTCTTCAGGCAGATCATTAATGCAACTTATTGAAGATATAATTGATATTTCAAAAATTGAATCCGGTCAACTCAAAATCAGTAAAACAGAACTTGAATTAAATTCCTTTATGGAGGAAATATTATTTAGTTTCAAACAGGAAAAGCAGATTAGAGAGTTATTTAACATAGAATTGCATTTAACTAAGGCTTCTCCCGACAAGGAATTATATATTTATACCGACCCTGTTAGATTACGACAGGTTCTAAGCAATCTGATTAATAATTCTATGAAGTTCACTGACACCGGCTTTATAAATTTTGGATATAGTTTTGGTGGCAATGAAGAATTACAGTTTTATGTAAAAGATAGCGGAACCGGAATTGAGGAGCAGGCCAGTGAGAAAATTTTTGACAGATTTAGCCAGGACGACTCAACTTTATCCAGAAATAAAAAAGGAAGTGGATTAGGCTTGTCGATTAGCAAGTCGATAATAAATCTTTTGAATGGAGAAATTTGGCTCGACACCAAATCAGGTGTTGGAACCACTTTTTATTTCACTATCCCAATTGATGAGAAAAAGAAAAAGCATGAGAAACAAAGGATAATTGAAAGGTTTGATATACCTGATTTCTCCAATGCTAAAATATTGGTTGTTGATGATGTTGATCAGAATATATTCTTTTTCAAATCACTTTTTAAGCCTTCCGGAGCTGAAATTATTGTAGCCAATTCGGGGCAACAAGCAATAGATATCTGTAAAAACGACAATACCATCTCCCTCGTTTTAATGGATATTATGATGCCCGACATGGACGGTTACAATACAACCAGACAACTAAAAGCAATATTTCCTGATCTTCCAATAATAATGCAGACAGCATTTTATTCAAGTAATGCTTCAAAACTAAGTTATGAAGCCGGTGCGGATGAATTTATTGGAAAACCAATTAATATTAATGAACTGTTTAATTTAGTTAGCAAGTACATATAATTTTTTACCTTGATTAAAGAAGCCTTAAAAGTTCTGATTAAATATTGGGGTCACTCTTCATTCAGGCCCATGCAGGAAGATATAATTGTGTCGGTGTTTGAAGGTAACGACACTTTGGCCCTTCTTCCCACCGGAGGTGGAAAATCAATTACTTTTCAGGTTCCCGCAATTATGATGGATGGAATTTGTATAGTCATAAGTCCTTTAATTGCTTTGATGAAAGATCAGGTTCAAAACCTGAAAAAACAAGGTATTAAAGCAGGTGCCATCTATTCAGGAATGAGTAAAGACGAAATCGAATCGGTTTACAATAATTGTATACATGAGAAGTTTAAATTCCTTTATGTATCCCCCGAAAGACTTGAAAATGAAGCATTTCGTCATTTGCTTGGAATATTAAAAGTTAATATTCTTTGTATTGATGAAGCGCATTGTATTTCTCAATGGGGTTATGATTTCAGACCACCATATTTAAAAATTGCAGAAATTAGAATGCTCATACCTAAAGCACCCATACTAGCTTTAACTGCCACTGCCACACCTAATGTTGTTAACGACATTATGGATAAGTTAAACTTTAAAATACCCAATGTAATTAAGGCTGGATTCCTGAGAAAAAATATTTCCTATTCTGTCTTCAAAGAAACCGATAAAACGGCCAAACTGCTTGAGGTATTGAAAAAAACTACAGGAAGTAGTATTGTATATGTTAGAAACAGAAGGAGGTGCAGGGAGTTATCAGAAATAATTTCGAAAAACGGCATAACTTCAAATTACTATCATGCGGGATTAAACTCACGTGAACGTGTTGTACGACAAGAAGAATGGACATTGAATCATGTAAAAAACATAGTTGCAACAAATGCCTTCGGTATGGGCATCGATAAACCTGATGTCAGACTGGTTGTTCATTATGATTTACCCGATAGTATAGAATCATACTTCCAGGAAGCCGGAAGAGCAGGAAGAGACGGCAAAACAGCAGGGGGACTCCTTTTATATAATATAGAAGATATTCATAATTCGATAAACCGCCTTAAAAGTTCATATCCTGATATTTCTTTCATTAAAAAGGTATACAATGCTCTGGGTAATTTCTTCCAAATACCTGAAGGGAGCGGGAAAGATGTAGCATATAATTTCAATATTTCAGAATTCTGCTCAAATTACAATTTGAAAATTTTTGAAACTTATTCGGCAATCAAAATACTTGAACGTGAAGGATTTATATATTATATTGAATCCTCTGGACAGTATTCAAAAATAATGTTTGTTTTAAACAAAGAAGAATTATATCGCTTTCAGGTTGAAAATCAAGGTTCTGAAAGAATTATTAAGGAAATGCTGCGCTCATATTCGGGAGTATTTACCGAATTTGTTAATATTAATGAAAACTTAATTGCCAGCCGAACTGAAATGACCAGAGAGCAAGTTGTAAATAAACTTACTTACCTGCATAACCTTAAAGTTATTAAATATATCCCCGTAAGAAGATCTCCTCAAATTGTGCTTACCAGTAACCGTTTGGGATTAAAGAATATTGAGTTTACGCAAGAAAACTACATAAACATTAAGAAATCGGCAGAAAAAAGATTACAATCCCTATTGGATTTTTTATCAAATTCGATGCAATGCAGGAGTCAGCAACTACTAACTTACTTTGGAGAAACGAAATCGCAAAGGTGTGGAATTTGTGATGTATGCAGGAAAAAATCAGAAATAAAACTTAATGATATTGAATTTGAAGCGATAAGTAGTTTTATTAAAGAGGAGTTACAGCAAGAAAACCTACATTTATACGAATTGGTTGCCAGATGTTCTAAATTCAACGAAAATCAGGTTTTGGCAGCAATACAATGGTTACTCGACAACAAAAAAATAATCAGGTCCAAGGATGAAAAACTAAACTGGCACGACCAATTAGATATAAGTTTTCTGTAACTATTAAGTTGAATATTATGTAAAAAACTCTCTTTTAGCTCACGTTTTTTACTAGTTTTGTTATTCATCATTACTACAAATATGAAAAATCTGATAATTGCATTATTTCTTTTAGGATCAATTAATTTGCTGGCCCAATCCAACAGGCAGTATGTAAGTCTTTCTGCCGGTGCAGCATTTCCAATGAATGATTTTGCAAAGGCACAACTAACAGATACTATCTCCGGTTTTGCCAAAACAGGATTAAATATAAAACTTGTTTATTCATATAAGATAACACATAATTTTGGTTTGCAGGCACATTTTATCTTCAACTCTAACAATATTGATATCCAGTCGATTAGAGACGAAGCAATCGAGTTATTACCCGATTATTCTTTTAGTATTGAAAATTCACAGGCATGGAGTACGGGAGGTGTTTATTTATCACCATTTTTACGTTTTCCTATTACTGAAAAACTTACATGGGAAATTAAAGGAGACATAGGGATAACCGGAGCATACTCACCTCAGTTTACCATAAGAGGCTCTAAGTTAGATACACAGGAAAAAACAGAATATTTCAGAAACTCTGATAAAGCTTTTGGTCTTGGCCTTGGAGGAGGAACAAGTATACTATATCAGTTAAGTAAATATAAAATATGTTTGAATTTTGACTATCTGTATTCAGATTTAAAATTTAAAGAAATTAGTGGCTGGGGATGGACCTCTCCTTCAGATCCTGATGGTACTCCTTACACTATTAGTGCTAACAGAAATATCAGTGTAGTATCCGTTTCTATAGGATTAGCCTATAGTCTGTAATAAAATTTCATAAATCATATGAGAATTGCACAATCTTACTTTTTAAGTGATAATGTAGTTGCTATTGCAAGAAATTTATTGGGTAAGGAACTTTTCACCAATATTAATGGTAAAATATGTTCAGGAATAATTTCAGAGACTGAAGCATATGCAGGCGTTACCGACAAAGCATCACATGCATATGGTAATAGAAGAACGAAAAGAACAGAAACCATGTTTAAAAGAGGAGGCAGAACCTATGTATACCTTTGTTATGGAATCCACCATTTATTAAATATTGTTACTGCAGAAAAAAATACACCTCATGCTGTACTTATAAGGGGAATAATTCCAAATACCGGTAAAGATATCATGCTTAAACGGACTAATAAAAAATCGCTTGCAAACATATGTAATGGCCCTGCTAAATTAAGTAAGGCTCTTGGAGTAACTACTGAACTGGACAATACTTTACTTGATGAGAATAAAATTTGGATAGAAGATACCGGATTTGACCTTTATAATTATGAAATAACTGTAGACAAAAGAGTTGGAATTGATTATGCCGGGGAGGATGCCCATTTACCTTATAGGTTTTTGTTGAATAGTAAGAAATAAGCCAATAAAAAAACCCTGATGTTAAACATCAAGGTTTTTTTATAAGTTAGTAAAAAGCAATTATTTAACCGATTTTGATAAATCTGCGCCTGCTTTGAACTTAACAACTTTCTTTGCTGGGATATTGATTTCTTTACCAGTTTGTGGATTGCGTCCAGTACGGGCAGCCCTTGTTGAAACGGAAAAAGAACCAAATCCTACTAATGCAACTCTATCACCACCTTGAAGTGCTCCTGATGTTGCATCTACAAAAGCATCTAATGCTTTTTTAGCGTCTGCTTTGCTCAAGTTAGCACCTGCAGCCATAGCGTCTATTAATTCAGCTTTGTTCATTGTATAAAAATTTTAATTAGTAATAAGTGTTAACTCCAACAAATATAGTCCTTTAATGCTAAAAAGCAAGGTATATAGGCCTAAATGCCCCATTTTTGTTGATAAATGAGCCATATTGTTAATAACAAAGGGGTATTTTATGCAATTTTTCAGCAAAAAGACTATTAATACTAGCTTACAGAAGTAGAAAATCAAATTGCTTTGTACGAATTATCAAGTTTTGTACCCATTAAAAAGTCAATAATAGGCATACGTTTCTTTCCCGACTGCTGCAATTCTCTTAAAACTATAAAGCCATTGGAGCAGGAAATCTTTAAATTGTACTTATCCATAATAATATTACCTGCCGGAATATTAACTTTTGTATATTCCCTGGAAGCCTCATATATTTTTATCATCATAGCATCACCTGCTTCATTTTTCAATTCAGTAAAAGCAGTGGGATAGGGACTCAAGCCTCTAATAAAATTATATATCTCATCTACATTTTTACTCCAGTTTATACTACAGTCGTCTTTAAATATTTTAGGAGCTTTTAATAATTTCTTTCCTTCAGGAATTTTTAGTTTCTGCGGAATACTTTCCACTCTGCCATGTAAAATATCTTTGGTTGTTTCAACCACCAATTCCCCACCAATATCCATTAATTTGTCATGCAGACTACCAGCATTATCATCATCATTAATTTCGACTGATAGCTGTTTAATTATTTTACCGGTGTCAATTTCTTTATCCAGAAAGAATGTTGTAACTCCTGTAATCTCCTCACCATTTATTATAGCATGATTAATTGGCGCAGCACCTCTGTATTGAGGTAATAATGAAGCATGCAGATTAAAAGTTCCTAAAGGAGGCATGTCCCAAACAATTTCAGGAAGCATTCTAAAGGCAACTACTATTTGCAAATCGGCTTTAAGTGATTCAAGTTCTGCAATAAATTCAGGGCTTTTTAAATTAGCAGGTTGCAATAATTTTAAATTGTGTTCAAGGGCATATTTTTTTACATCAGAGTACTTTATTTTCTTTCCTCTGCCTGCAGGTTTATCTGCTGAAGTAATAACTCCTACAATATTAAAGCCATTATCTATTAGTTTACTTAAACTCCCCACGGCAAATTCAGGAGTCCCCATAAACACAATTTTTAAATCTTTGATATTCATAGCCTTTTTGATATTTTATGCAATATACAATAAAAAAGCCCGTCTCCGAAAAATCGGACACGGGCTCTATATTTCGTAAAAGTATTTACTTTTCTAAGCCCTTGGCACGTGCGATATATTTATCGATGTCGCGTGCTTCGTTGGATAGAGGAAACTCTGTTTTTATCTCTTCATAGATTTCAAGAGCATCATCATATTTTTTATCGAGTTCATAAGTATTACCTGCCTTAAAAAGGAATAGAGGTGTAGTAAACTCATTTTTATCGCGATGTGCAGCCTCCAGGTAATATGAAATTGCAGAAGATAAATCTCCTTTTTCCATATATGCATCACCGATAGCGCCATTTGCCATTGATCCAACAATATGGTCGCTGCTTTCAAAACTCTTTAAATAATCTATTGCAAGATCATAATTACCTTTTTTGAGGTATATTAAACCTGCATAATAGTTTGCAAGATTGCCAGCTTTTGTTAAACTATAGTCTTCTGCAATTTGAAGAAAACCTACGCTATTACCATCACCCTGAAGTGCTTTTTCGAGGGAATCGGCTTCAAAAAACCTTTGAGCATTGAACATTTGCTCCTGAGCCTCAACGTTTTGAGGGTCCATATAGTACTTTTGAAATCCAAAATAAGCGAGGATAACTACAACCACTATTCCTACAACTATACTTATAACATTCTGATTCTCAACAATAAAACTTTCCGTTTTACTTAATGATCCTTCAATGGATTCTAACCTTTGATCACCTGAAACTTCTTGATTCTTCTTAACCATTATTCTGCAATTTTGAGCATGCAAAAGTATATTTTTATTATCAAATAAAAAAGACTGTTTGATATTTTTTACTTTTGCAATAATTATAGAAGTTAGGATTTTAGCATATTTTATATTTAACATTGATAATCAGTAATTTATGAAGTTGGTTCCCAAATTGTTTTTCTTATGTTTTTTGTGCTTCTCCACTCTTAACCTATCAGCAGGCTGGGTAATATCTGAAGTAAGTGAGGACAATTACGGAAACAAAGCCTACCAAACTACATTTATCCAAAATAATGTTATAAGGTTTGAAACCCAGTCTTCAATAGCAATTATCGACTTAAAAACTTCGATTATTACAATTATTTTTTCTAATCATAAACTCTACTGGGAGGGAACAATTGCCGACTTTAAGAAAAGTACTATGGAAGTATTTGAGCAGAAACTTCAAAATATTGTTGCCACCGCTCCCCCTGAGCAGAAAGAAATTGCTAAAGAAATAATTCAGAAAATAAGGGAAGAAAATAAAATCAATGCGGATTCTTTGCAATCGAAATCTAAAATAAATATTAAATATACTGGTATTGAAGAAAAAATAACAGGATTTAATTCCAAGAAATACGAAATCTATTCTGCCGACTCTCTGGTTGAATACATTTGGGTAACTGATAGTTTGAAACCATATAAAGACATTGATTTGGAAAGTATGATATCTTTTACAAATCAACTGAAACCTTCTAATATTAATACTAATATTGAGGGTACTGACCAATATCTCGACTTAATTAAAAACGGACTCGCTGTTAAGTCAAGCAAGACATTGGGAAGATATGAACAACTAACAACCACTATTACAAGTGTTTTACAAACTGATATTAATATTGATTTCTTTTCGCCTCCACCGACTTATCGAAAAGCGAAACTCATAGAAATAATGCTGATGAATGACGGCAATACGCCTACCAATAAACTCAGAGAAGATTTTAATAACGCTAAAACCAATCCATTATACGATTAATTAATTAATTATCAATATTTTAAGTTTTGGATAAAGCAACAAAACAGAAACTATGCGAATTCCTCTATACATTCTTAACTGAAGAGAGGAAATTACTTTTCGAAAAAGTATTAAAATACAGAACTCGTCATTTGACTGTAGTACTTGAAAATATCTTCCAGCCACATAATGCAAGTGCTGTTATGAGGTCATGTGATTTAACAGGAGTACTGGATGTAAATATTATTGAAAAGAATAATAAGTATGTGGAAAACCCTCAGGTTTCTATGGGTTCAACAAAGTGGTTGAATATAATAAAGCATAAGCACCCGGATAACAACACCTTAAAAGCGATACAAACTCTTAAAAACCAGGGTTATAAAATAATAGCAACTACTCCTCACAAACATGGTTTTACTCCTGCAAACCTGCCTTTGGAAACTAAAACGGCTTTGTTATTTGGCACAGAACTTACCGGATTAAGTGAAGATGCTATTAATGCTGCCGATGATTATGTGAGAATACCTCAGTACGGTTTTACTGAAAGCTATAATATTTCTGTTTCTGTGGCACTAATACTTTTCACTCTTACTGAAAGATTGCATAATAGCAATATTAACTGGCAACTAGATGCAGACGAATTATTGGATATAAAACTGGAATGGGCAAAAAGAACTATTAAGCGCTCTGACTTGATAGTAGAAGAGTTTATGAAGTTTTAATAATAATACTATCAGCAAGTTGTTGAATGTTAATGATTTTTTAATATTTTTGAGGAAATATTAACGCAAAATTTCAAAATTATGGGTAAAGGAGATAAAAAAACAAAAAGAGGAAAGATAATTCTTGGTACATTCGGTAACAAACGTCGTAAAAAGAAAGATCGTAAATACGTTGCTCCACCTGGAAAAATTAAAAAAGAAGCAAAAAAAGAAGTTGAAGAAAAGGATGTAAAAAAAACCAGCCCAGCAAAAAAGGAAACTGTAAAAGCAAAGGAAACAAAAACTGAAACCCCTAAAAAGAAGGCAGAAACTGTAGAAGAAGTTAAAGTTGAAGAAAAGGAAGTAAAAGAAACTCCCAAAAAAAAGGCTGCAACAAAGAAAACAGTAAAGGATGCTGATGAAAAAAAGACTACTAAAACTGTAACTAAAAAAGAAGAACAAGATAAACCAAAAGCAAAAAAATCAACTGCCAACAAAACAACTAAAGAAACTAAGGAGAAAAAGGATAAAGAATAATTAAGAAATAAAATATTTTCTTTTTAAATAATATAAAGCGGACGATGGTTCGCTTTTTTTTATTGTTTGGCAATATTATTTCTCGAAAAAGTGATGGCTAAATTTTTAAAAGCATCTCCCCTATGCTCGAAATTTTTATATTTATCGTAACTGGAAGCTGCTGGCGATAGCAGACATATGCCACCTAACTTTGTTTTTGATTTTACAATAAGGAAGGCCTCTTCCAGATTATCAGCCATATTAATTTTCTGACCACTCACTCCCCTATCCATAAGTAATTTATGTATACTATCTCCCGCTTTTCCCATTAAAATTAAGTTGTCAATATCCTTATTAATGAGATAATCGGCCAATATTGAATACTCTATACCTCTGTCGAAACCTCCAAGCAACAAAGTGTCGATTTTTCCTAAAGTTTTAATTGCCTCTATAGTCGATTCGGGAACAGTGGAAATACTATCGTTATAAAACTTAACTCCTGAAAATTCACCTACAAATTCCAATCTGTGTGGTAAAGATTCAAATTCATTTAAGTATTGCAAAAAATCATTAATGTAAATTCCTGCTTCACTAAGGCTTAGAATTGCAGCCATAGCATTAAGCCAGTTATGCACCCCCTTGATTTTTAGATTTTTACAATCAAAACTATGCTTAACACCACCTTTCACAATAATAATTGTTTCACCATCAAGATAGGCATTATTACTTGATTCCATTCCAAAACTCAAGGCTCTTGAATCTATTAAATCTTCAGTAATCAAGTTATCCAGGAGGATAAAACTACCTCCATTTGTTTGATATTTGAAAATGTTAAATTTGGCTTTTCTATAAGATTCAAAGTTTGTAAAATAATCAAGGTGTTCGGGAAAAATATTTAGTAATACTGCAATTCGTGGAGAAGTTTTTATACTCTCCAGTTGATGAGCAGATAATTCGTAAACAATGATAGTTTCATCATCAATATCCATTATACTATCGAAAGCAGGTTTTCCAATATTGCCTAGCAGAACCGCCTTTTTATCTATCTTTTTTAATAAAAAATATATTAAACTCGAAGTGGTACTCTTACCTTTAGTTCCAGTTACTCCAATAAGCTGTTCATGATAATAATCTAAAAACAAAGCAGTTTGAGAACTTATTTCTGTGTCGGGTGAAATCAGAACATTTTTAAGGGAAACCCCAGGGGATTTTATTACAAAATCAAATCTGTTTATACAGTTTAAATATTCTTCTCCAAAAAAAAGATTATCCTTAGAATAATTCAATAATAACGAATCTTTTTTGAGTTCCATATTGGCATCAGCAATGCTGATATCAATTTCCGGCAAATACTTTTGCAGAAGTTTAAAACTCGACCTCCCTTCTTTGCCAAATCCTAGTATCAGGACTTTTTTAGACTCCAAAACCGATTTCAAATAATCAATCATAGATTGCTTTTTTTAATATTTGGAGAAACTTTGAAGGCAAATTGTTTTGATCGTTGAAATCAGCAACTAACTCATTTATTGTTACTTCACTATTTCCCATTAAACTCTTAGCCGAACTTAAAATATTATTTTCCACATTGAAATCTGCACCCAACAATAAATTATTAATTGATGCTCTAACTTCAGTTATTGTACCAACACATTCGAATGGTTTAATTTCTGATAAGCCACTTAATTCGTGCAATGTTTTTGTTAATTCTTGGTCGGACAATAAGTCCTTATTGAATATTTTTACAAGAGTTTTATTGTCAATAAAAGGCGATAAAATCAGGTAAGTAAAAAGGCATTTCGGACAACTACCACACCATTTATCTTCTTTACTACCTGCGTTACAACTTCTAAAACTTTCAAAGTGCCATGGATATTTTGAGAATAAATAGGCAATTTGAATTTCATTGAGTGGGCGCAGAAAACTAAAATACTTCAATTCGCTATTGATATATTTCTCAATGTAATATCTAAAGTTATTTTCAAATTCAAATGATTTTGAGTATTGATGATTGATATCAGTTCCAGGAACCGTACTTTCATTGGCACTATTTTCATTCGACAGAGCAATATTTCCAACTCCATTCAGGCATGCAAGCATCACATTTACAAAAGCAAGTAATGCAGAAAATGGAGTATGTCCATTTAAAAACCCTTTGTCATTTAATTCCAGCAACTGCTTGTCAATAGTTCTTTTAACAATAAAATTTTGCTCTATATTCAGGCCTGCATTTTTAATTGTTCTATTTCTTGCCGGATTTGGGTTTAACATCATAGGATAAATATCAACTCCGGCATCCTTAAGCACTTCCAGACTAACAATAGAATCTTTGCCACCTCCAACTGGAACTATTACCTTGTTAAAATCCAGTTGAAAATCATCATTCTCAATAATACTGCCAGCACTTTGAATCTCAACAAAATCATCCTGATTTACAGTTATTGAATTCAAATAAAAGAACTCCCCTAATCCATTGTAATACAGGTTTTTCCACCAAGTTACCTGATCAGCATTAAGTTTATGAGGACTAATAATAATTCTTTTAGGACAAGCAGTTTTCCAATAACTAATTAATTCAATCATTCCAATATTGAAAATAAGATTGTTGAATTTTCCAGCATATATTTCCGAAATATTGAAACTTTCGGGAATTTCAAGACTGATTTTTGGATTAAAATAGTACTTATTTGATA